>CAYGQY010000016.1:0-12970 GCA_964352195.1 uncultured bacterium | reverse complement strand
GGGATCAGGCGGCGGCGGTGGAGGGGATCACCTCGGCGTAGGAGCCGAAGCCGCTGGCCACCTTGATGTAGGCCTTGCGGAGGCGTTCGCCGTCCTGGAGCCGGGCGGCTTCATCGAGTTCCGCCAGGGCGCTCTTGAGCTGGTTGGCCCTGGTGGTGGCCTCGGCCCGGTCCGCGGGGAGGAGGCGCTGGTTGATGTAGAGCATCTCGCGGCCCACTTCCTGCATGGGGCCGTGGATCAGGTTGCGGGTGAAGACCCAGTTGCGGGCATTCACCAGGCCGGCCAGTTCGGGCAGGCGATCCTTGGCGGCCAGGAATCCGTCGGCCTGTCGCTGGATGATGGCCAGATCGGCGGGACTGATGCTGGGCGGCTGGCGGCTCTGGTTCCCTCCGCAGGCGGCGAGCCCGAAGGAGAGGGCCAGCACCAAACCGATCAGCGCCAGACGCTTCAGGACGGAGTGAAGCGAGGAAACCAGCTGAGCGGCCATGGCGAGCACGGGAAGCAGGGGCGACTGTACGTCCGCTGCAGTCGGCCCCCGGAGGCCGCGGCGAGGACCCGGATCGGCTAAAACGGAGTCGTTATGAGTTAGTTCCCATGCGGATCGAGACCCTCCCCCTGGCCGCCATCACGCGTCCCCTGCAGCGCCGTCTCGATGAGCCCAAGGTGGCCGCTTTGATGGCCTCCATCGCGGCGGAAGGTCTTCGCGAACCCATCGATGTGCTCGAGGTGAACGGCCGCTACTGGGGCTTCAACGGCTGTCACCGGGTGGCGGCCCATGAGCGGCTCGGTCGCCCCACGATCCGGGCCCGCATTCGTCACGCCACGCCGGAGGTTCTGGCGCTCCACCTGCGCTAGGGCGGCGGGCCGACCTGACTCGAGACACCCATTTCCAGCGACAGGAGCTGCTCGGGCGGCGGCTGCGGATCGAGGCTGGCATCGCCCCCATCGACCACTCGCCCGGCGCCTCCCCCCAGGGCGACCCACCCGGAGTTGCTGAGGGCCGCCAGCCCCAGCACCAGGGCCAGGGCCATGGCCAGGGCCCCGATCACGATCTGTCTGAGCGAAACGTCCGGCATGGCTCAGGGGGTGGGTCGCCGGCGGCCATCTGGCCTCGGAATCCTGACGATACGGTCCTTTCCGGTCCCATGCCGCTGTTCCCGCTTCAATGGGCTCCAGCCAAGGGCACCGGATTCTTGATCAAGGCGCAGTGTGACAACCGGAAGGGCCTGGAGCGGAACTGAGCGCCATGGGGGATCTCAGTCGCTCCGTCGTCACCCTGCTGGCCCTGGTCAATCCGGTGATCTGCGCGCTGATGCTCCTGCGGCTCAGCGGTGGGGCCACCCGCCGCCAGCGGCTGCGGGGTGTGGCCACCGTGGTGCTGCGCACGGGGGTGATCCTGCTGCTGAGCGCGGTCTTCGGCCCCCGGCTGCTCGCCAACCTGGGCATCTCCCTCGATGTGTTCCGCATCGTGGGCGGGCTGGTGATCGCCTCGATCGGCTACGGCATGTTCCAGCCGGAGTCCGCCTCCTCCTCGCCCGCCTCCTCCCCTGCCTCCGACCCGGCGACGGCAGGGGAGGGGATGGCGCTGGAGCCGGTGGTGCTGTTCGCCGCCAGCCCCGGCACGATCGCCACCGTGCTCACCCTCGCGGTGATGCGCGGACCGGGGGAGGGGCTGGGGGTCACGGTGCTGGCCGTGCTGATCGCCCTGGCGATCACGGCGCTGGTGATGGCGCTGATGGTGTCGCGACCGGGTTCGGCGGCGGGGCGGAACGCCACGCAGATCACCCGTTTCCTCGGCCTGATCCTGATCGCGATGGGGCTTCAGTTCGTGCTCACCAATCTGCGCGCCTTCTTCGGGCCAGCAGCAGCGGCATCAGGCTGAGGACGCCGAGGAGCAGCCAATACACCGCTCCCGAGACCGGATCGTGGCTGGTGACGGCCTCGCCGGGGGTCTGGCCGTTCGCCAGCCAGGCGAGCAGCAGCTCGGCCGCCACGATCAGGGCCAGGGCAGTGGCTCCGACTCCGAGCTGAACACCGGGTGTGGGAGGAAGGCCCGATCGACCCACCGTGAGGGAGGCGGCCGCCACGATCGCCACCAGCATGAGGGGCATTTCGAGCAGCTCCGCGACGCGGACCCCGAGCCGGGGCACCAGCTGGGTGACCCGCACGACGCCCAGGGCGAAGCCGATGCCGAATACGATCCCCCCGTAGAACGCACCGGCCCGCAGCACCCGGCAGACCATCTCAGGAGCCCGCCCGTTGGAAGGCCTCGGTCTGGGCTTCGTTCCAGCTGAGGCCACCGAGCCAGCGGCCGATGGCGGCGGCGATGGCCGAGCCGGTGAGCAGCCAGGGCAGGGTGGCGGGATTGCCCTGCAGAGTGAATACGAACAGGGCGCAGAACAGGGGGGTGCGGCAGGCCCCGCTGAACACGGCGGCCGCGGCGACGGCGGCCAGGGCCGCCTGTTGGTCCGGTGGCAGCGGGCGCAGCCAGGGGGTGACCAGCACCGCCCCCAGGCTCATGGAGTCATGCATCAGGCCGCCGGGAGCGCCGATCGCGATGCTCAGCAGCGGGCCCAGCAGCCGGGGCGCGGCTGCCCACCAGGGCGTGGTGGCCCTGCCGGCCAGGGCGGGGCCGAGGGCGAGTGAGCCGTCGTTGAGGCTGATGCCGCCACTCGCCACGGCCAGCAGAGCGACCAGCAGGGCGAGGCCCACCGCGGCTGTCACCCGGCGGCGGCGCAGCCAGGGGCCAAGACGGTGGGCCAGGGGGATGAGCAGACGCACCAGCAGCACCCCGATCAGGGCGGCCAGCACGGAGATCAGCAGGGCGAGCGGCAGCAGGCCAGGCGCCAGGGCCAACGCCACCCCCTCCGCCAGACGGGCGGGTTGGCCCAGCTGGGAATTCAGCAGGGTGCCGATGCCGGCCAGCACCAGGGTGGGCGCCACCAGGGAGAAGCCGGCCACGGCGCTGAGCTCCTCGAGCGCATAGGCGGCCCCCAGCAGGGGGGATTGGAAGGCGGCGCCCAGGCCGGCGCCCCCTCCGATGGCCGCGGTGAGGGCCAGCGGCAGGCGCTGCAGGGGGGCGAGCCGGCGACGCAGGGCCAGCAGGATCGAGGCGCCGAGGGCGGCGGAGGGGGATTCGGTGCCCACGCTCAGCCCGGCGAGATGGGTCAGGGCGAGCAGGGGCAGGCGGGCCAGCTGGTGCCCCAGCGTGAGGTTGGCGACGGCCCGGTCCCGATCCTGCTCACGGTCGGCGTCCTGGAGAGCCAGCACGCCGGTGATGCCGCCGCCGCGGCCGGCCGCCAGCGGCCCCCAGGCCAGCAGCAGGAACGCCAGGGTGGCCAGGGCCGGGCCGGCCACCAGCAGGGGGTTCAGGGGGCCGTCGCCGCCGAGGGGCCAGAGCCGCTGGAGCCGGAAACCCAGTTCGGAGAGCCATTGGTAGGGGAGTTCGGCCAGGCCGATCACCAGCCCGGCCAGCAGCAGAGCGAGGGAGAGGGAGATCGCGCTCATGCCTTCAGCCGCCGCCCATAGGTCCGCACCAGCCCGGCCAGCACCAGGGTGATGGCCAGCAGCGTCAGGGCCAGGGGGAGCTGGGTGGTGTCGGGGATCACGGTGGCGAGCAGAACGAGCAGACCGGCACCTTCCTGCTGGACGAAGCCGGTGAGGGCGGAGGCCAGGCCGGCCTGGCCGGGGAACGACTGCATCGGCATGGCCAGGCCGATCGGGATCAGCACTCCCCCACCGAAGACGATGACCAGGGTGGGCAGGAACAGGGAGATGGCATCGAATCTGCCGCCCAGCCCCAGCCCGACGAGCAGCAGGCACCCGATCACCATCGCCCGCAGCCCGAAGCGAAGCAGCCAGGGCTGACCCTTCTCCACCACCAGGCGGATCACCGCCAGGGCGCCGAGGATGTACGTCACGGTCAGGCCTAGGGAGAGGGTGCCGAACTCCTCGCTGCTGAAGCCGAAGGCCTTCTCGAAATCGAAGGGGCTGGCGGCGTCGTAGAGGGCGATCATGCCGTTGGCGAGGGTGGCGATCAGGGCTGGCAGCAGAAAGCGCTGATCGGCGGAGAGCCGCAGATAGCCGCGACCGATCGTTCCGATCGAGAGACCACGGAGGGGATCCGGAGCTCCCTCCCTCAGGGTTTCCGGGAGCGCGCGGGCCAGGTAGGCCAGGGTGATCAGCCCCAGCACGGCCAGCAGCAGGAAGTCGGCGCGCCAGCTGGTCACCTGGGTGATCAGACCGCCCAGGAAGGGAGCGAACCCCAGCGACACCGCGAAACTGATGCTGGCGAAGGACATCGCCCGGGTGAGGAGGCGATCGCTGAACACATCCCTGAGGGCCGCCCGCGAGACCGAGGTGCCGCAGCCCGCCCCCACCCCCTGAACGACGCGCATGACCAGGAACGGTCCGAATCCCGGCACGACGGCCAGGAGCAGGCTGGCGGCGGTGAACAGCCCCAGGCCGATCAGGGTGATGGGTTTGCGGCCGCGGTCATCGGAGAGAGGGCCCCAGACCAGTTGGGAGGCGCCATAGCCGAGGGCGTAGGCCGTGATCGAGGTCTGGCTGGCCGCCGCGTCCACTCCGAAATCGGTGGCCAGCTGCGGCAGGGAGGGGAGATCGATGAACAGCCCCGCCTGGCCCAGGGCCACCCCCAGGCAGGCATAGAGAATCACCGGCCGGTTCGTCATCGATCCGGCCGGGCCCCAGGAAAGAAGATCCGCCGGGCGTTCGCACACGAGACCTGCTCCCGGGCCGCGGGGGAGAGGGCGAACAGCAGGTCGTGATAGCGGCGCAGAGTCGGCTCC
Organism: uncultured bacterium; assembly: GCA_964352195.1. GTDB lineage: Bacteria > Cyanobacteriota > Cyanobacteriia > PCC-6307 > Cyanobiaceae > CAYGQY01. The sequence goes on along the minus strand of CAYGQY010000016.1, from coordinate 8,162 downwards.
AGCCCCGTGAAGTGTCCGACCAGATCGGAGCCAATCATGAACCGGTCGGCATGGCGTTGCACCAGCGCAATCCACTCGGAGCGCACAAGTCCTCGGGCGCACATTTCATCATCGAAACCCACCCAGGACGCATCCACATGGAGATTGCTATAGGTGGAGAGCATCCTGTCCACCATTTCGTGATAACGGTCATGAAACACGCGCCGGGACAGGCCGCAATGGCCCCAGACCACGATCAGATCGGAATGACGATCAAGCACCTCTTCCAGTTCATGCAGGTAGACATAGTCGTCATGCCGGCCGGCCGAGCTGCTGTTCTGATGCAGAAGGATCGGTAGTTGGTGCTCAGCGCAGAATCTGTACACCGGCAGCATGGCCGGATGATTGGCCCGGGCAGTTTCCTCGAAGGTGAGATTGGTGAGGTCGTCATGACGCAGCAACACTTCACCGATGCCACGCCAAGGGGTGCCGGACCCCATCAACCGCTCGATGTGCCGGATGGCGTGCAGGTCGGTGGGGTTGAAGCCACAGATCAGCGGGGCGAAACGTGACCGCTGCTCCATAGGGAGGCCCTCAAGAGCTTCGGCGACCAGGCGATCGGTGTAGGAGTAGTAATAACAGCGGGCTTCGTCGTCAAGATAATACTGGGGCTCAATCGGATCGAAGGCGTTCCACTTCTTGATCAGCGGCATCCCGAAGATCACGGCGCGCTCCACTCCCGCCTGATCCATCTGATCGAGCAGCGCCGGCAGGCCGTCGGAGTACTGCAGAAAGTCGACCAGGTGGATATGGCTGTCGATCACGGGTTGGTGCACCGGTGCCTGGCCTGGATAAGGCGGCTCAGTTGCGGAAGCCTACCGGCTCGGTACGGCCCCGTTCACAGCGCTCATGCGTCGATCCCAGATGGTCGGTCCGGTCTTCGACGGCCTGCCAGGCCAGCCTGTAGGCCAGGGTCTGGGCCGGGCTCCAGGGCTGGGCCGCGGGCTGGTGCCAGGCAACCTGGCGGGCCAGTTGATCAAAGGTCTCCGGGAGGTCGTCCAGATCGAGAAGATCCAGTGCGGTGGGTAGATCCATGGAGGCCTGAATCATCGATGGCTTGTTCATTGGGCCACTCCCGTCTGACTCCAGTCTGATGATCCGGTGCCGCCGGCAGGGAGGGAGCCAGCGGAATCTTGATTGAGTGAGACGAGCCCATCCGGGCGCTCCCCGAGATGGGGTGATCGCCACCACCCGTGGTGAGGCCCCGGGGGCCGCGGCGGGTCCGTCGCGGGTTCTAATCCACCCCCTGATCGCTCCCTCTCCGCCGCAGACTCTCGTAGGCCTGGCAGAAGGGTTCTCCCAGGGCCTGCCGAAGCACCTGATCGCCCGCGAAAGCCTCCAGGGCCTCGTCCAGGCTGGCGGGCAGGGGGCGGGCCGCCTCGCCGCTGGGCGGATCGGTGTCGGTGTTGGTGTCGCTGCGGGGGCCCGGATCGAGATCCCGCTCCAGGCCGTCGAGGCCGGCGGCCAGGACGGCCGCCGGGAGCAGATAGGGATTGGCGGCGCCGTCGGCCAGGCGCAGTTCCAGGCGCTGGTCATCGGGGATGCGCACCATGTGGGTTCGGTTGTTGCCGCCGTAGCTGATCCAGCTCGGTGACCAGGTGGCCCCGGAACTGGTGGTGCGGCCGCCCAGCCGCCGGTAGCTCTCTTCGGTGGGATTGGTGATCGCGCACAGGGCCGGGGCATGCTCCAGCAGGCCCGCCAGAAACCGGTAGGCGAGGGGGGAGAGGCCCAGCTCGCCGCGGGGATCGTGGAACAGGTTGCGGCCCCCTCCGTCCCAGAGGGAGTGGTGCAGGTGGGCGCCGTTGCCGGTGAGGGCGGCGAACGGTTTGGGCCGGAAACTCGCCTGCCAGCCCAGCGGTTCCGCCATCGACTGGACCATCACGCGGAAGAAGGCGTGGCGGTCGGCGGTGACCATCGCGTCGTCGAAGGTCCAGTTGATCTCGAACTGACCGTTGGCGTCTTCGTGATCAGCCTGGTAGGGCCCCCAGCCGAGCTCCTCCATCGCCTCCAGCAGGCCCCCGATCAGCCCGTACTGGCGCATCAGGGCCAGCTGGTCGTAGCAGGGTTTGATCTGGTTGTCGCGGCCATCGGCGATCGCCCCACCGCCCTGCTGCAGCAGGAAGAATTCCGCCTCCACCCCGGTGCGGAAGCCATAGCCCAGCCGGGCGGCCCGCTCCAGCTGCCTTCGCAACACCCAGCGGGGCGACTGCTCCAGGGGCTGTCCCTCCACCTGCAGGTTGGTGGCCACCCACGCCACCTCCCGCTGCCAGGGAAGCACCGCCAGGCTGGCGGCATCGGGCAGACCCAGCACGTCCGGATCGGCGGGCGTCATCGCCAGCCAGGCGGCGAAGCCCGCGAAGCCGGCCCCATCGCGGGCCACCTGATCCAGGGCGCAGGCGGGCACCAGCTTGGCCCGCTGCACCCCGAACAGATCGGCAAAGGAGAAGAGGATGTGGCGGATGCCGTGGTTGGTGGCGAAGCGGGCCAGATCGGTCATGGGGGTGGCGCGGACGGCAGTGGGATGGATGGACGGGTCATCGGACCAGGAGTTCGTCCACGGCGGCGCGGATCCAGGCCTGCTCGGCCGGCTCGCCGCGGGGGTTGCCGGCCCGGTGGCCCAGCACCGACTCCAGCACCTCGAAACGGGCGCCGGGGATGAGAGCCGCCTCGGCGGCGCAGTCGTCGGGGGGGAAATAGAGGTCGTGGCGGCCGGCGATCACGGTGGTGCGGGCCGTGATCCGCCCCAGGGCCGCGGCCAGGTCGTTGGGCCCGCTGAGGGCGCCCCGGCCCGTGACGGCCGCGGCCAGATCGTTGGCCAGCCAGGTGTCGAGCATGGCCACCAGATCATGGGGATCCTGGCGGCGGTAGGCGGGCAGCCAGCGGCGCTCCACGGCCTCCTCCACGCTGGCGACGCCGGCGGTGCGGTGGCGGCCTTCCCGGTAGTAGCTCTGGCTGGCGGCCCAGCTGGCGTAGATCAGCGCGAAGGTGCGCAACCCACGCTCGGGGGGGACCTCGAACCGGCGCCCGTTCCAGGCCGGATCGGCGGTGAGCGCCTGGCGCAGACTGAGCAGGAACAGGCGATTGTGGGGTGTGGTGCGGGCGGTGCCGCAGAGGCAGCACAGCCGCTCCACCCGCTCCGGCGCCAGGGCCCCCCAGTGGTAGGCCTGCTGCGCTCCCATCGACCAGCCGTAGATCAGGGCGATCCGCTCGACGGCGAACACCTCTTCGAGCAGGCGTCGCTGGGCGGCCACGTTGTCGGCGTGGCTGATCACCCAGCCCTCCTCGGCCAGCCCCATCGGGCCGGTGCTGGGGCTGCTGGAGCGGCCGTTGCCGAACTGGCTCACCAGCACCACGCAGCAGCGCTCGGGATCGAGGATCGGTCCCACCACCCAGTCGATGTCCTCCGGCCAGGCGCCGTAGGAGCTGGGGTAGAGCACCAGGTTGGAGCGGGTGGCATTGAGCGCGCCGAACACCCGGTAGGCCAGGCGTGCCCCCGGGAGCTCCCGGCCACAGGCCAGCGGCAGGGTGCCCAGCTCGAAGACGGCATCCCGGCCCCGGATCGCCCCGGCCACGCTCATGCCGGCGGGGCCGGCAGCGCCAGGCTGGACGGATCGGCCAGGAAACCCCGGTGCACCGCCAGGTAGCCGGGCGCGTTGTGCTCCAGGCCCGCCGCGATCCAGCCGTGGGCCGCCGGCAGCGCATGGAACGGGATCGAGGCCGCCAGGTGGTGCTCGGCGTGGAAGGGCATGTTCCACATCAGCCAGCGCAGCGGAGCCAGGGTGTGGGTGGTGCGGGTGTTGCGCAGCACGTTGCTGACGGTGCTGCAGCCGCCATGCTCCGCCAGAAGCACGAAGCGCAGCAGGGGCTGGCCCAGGGCCAGGGGCAGCAGCCAGTGCCAGAGCAGAGCGCCGTTGGCGCCGGGCAGCGACAGCAGGGCCAGGACCCCGTAGAGCGCGAACTGCCGGCGCAACGAGGCGGTGACGGCCGGGGCGGCCTCGGGGGGAATGTAGGGACGAGCGGCGAAATCACCGCGCAGGCCGGCAACGTGGCCCCGCAGCTTGCCGAGCCACCAGGGCAGGCCGCTGAGCTCCAGGAGGTAGGCCCAGCGGCTGGTGGGCGGTGGATCCTCCAGCTCCGGATCCAGGCCCGGCTGGTGGGTGTGGCGGTGGTGCCACTGGTGGTAACGGCGGTAGAAGTCGGCGTTGTAGAAGCTCAGCACGCCGGCCCACCAGGCCACCGCGTCGTTGACGGGGCGGCTGGAGAAGGCGGTGCGGTGCCCGCATTCGTGCATGGCGCAGAAGGCGAAGGCGAGGCCCCAGCCGCAGAGCAGCAGGGCCGGCAGCCGCACAAGCAGGCTGAGCCGCTCATCGCCCCAGGCCCAGCCCGTGGCCAGGATCAGGGCGGCATGGCCGAGCGTCTGCCGCCAGCCCGCCCGATCGCAACGGGCATTGAGCCGGCGCAGGGGGTCGGAGGGGATCAGGGCGCCGTTGGCGTTGGGTGCATCCACCGCCGGAGGGTCCACAGCCGTCATGAGCCGAGCCATGCGGTGCATTCCAGCTGTTCCGGGCTGCCGTCGCGAGGGCGGAGCCGGCGCAGGATCCGCTCGGCCAGATGGTCGGCGTCGCGGCCGACGCCGCAGAAGCGGCCCGATCCCCAGGTGTGCAGCCAGGGCAGACCGATGAAGTACAGCCCGGCCGCCTGGGTCACGCCCCGCTGGTGCACCGGTTCGCCGCCGCCATCGAACACCGGCACCTCCACCCAGCTGAAATCGGAGCGGTAGCCCGTGCACCAGATCACGGCCGCCAGCGGCTCCTGCAGCAGATCCAGGCGGCTGCCGGCTGGGTCCGGCGCCGGGCGCCAGCAGGGCTCGTAGGGCGGTTCGGCCGGCGCCTCCAGGCCGTTGGCCCCGATGTGGGCGTCGATGCCGGCGCGGATGCGGTGGTAGACGGTATCGGCGCGATCGAGGTTGGTGGCCAGGTTGGCGTCGAAGCTCAGGCCCGTGGCGGTGATCCCCTCCAGGCGGCCGTGCAGGACCATGCCCTCGCTGGCCCGCTGGCGCAGGTCGATCTCCCGGCCGCCGTCGCGGCCCGTGAGGTAGTGGTTGGTCTTGTGGCGAACAGCGCGGGGATCGTCGTGGGCCTCGATCGGGGTGTCGTAGACCCCCATCCGCTCCAGCCACTCCACCACGTCGCGGCCGCGGCAGCGGCGGGGTGAGCGCGGCGCCGAACCCACGCTCAGATGCACGTGGCGGCCGGCCAGGAAGAGGTCCTCGGCGATCTGGCAGCCCGACTGGCCGCTGCCGACCACCAGGACCGGCCCCACCGGCAGCTGATCGGGGCGGCGGTAGTCGCGCGCATCAAGCTGCAGCACGCTGGCGGGCAGCCGCTCGGCCAGCGGGTGCCGGCGCGGACGGTGGTAGGCGCCGGTGGCGATCACCACCTGCCCGGCCTCCAGCACGCCGCCGCTGGTGAGCAGCCGGTAGCCGCTGCCGCTGCACTGCAGCCGCTCCACACTCACCCCTTCCCGCACATCGACCGCGCTGCGCTCGGCGAAGCGGCGCAGGTAGGCCACGATCGCTTCACGGCCCATGAAGCCGTCGGGGTCGTCCCCGTCGTAGGGGAAGCCGGGCAGGCGGCACTGCCAGTTGGGGGTGACCAGGCAGAAGGAATCCCAGCGCTGCTGCTCCCAGGCGTGGCCCAGCCGGTGCCGTTCCAGCACCAGGGCGTCGAGACCCCGCTGCCGCAGACAGGTGGCCACCGCCAGCCCCGCCTGGCCGCCGCCGATCACCACCACCGGCGCGGTGGCTGCAGCGGCGGACGACGGGACGGAGGACCCCACGGGCAGGCGGCGAAGGGGCGGGGCGGCGGCAGGCTCCACGGCCAGCGGGATTCATCGTGGGCCGTGGAGCAGGGCGCCAGCGGTAGCAAGCAAGACCAAACCCTGCTGAGGGGCCAGTCGCCCCGGTTTAGTGGTGGCTGATACACAAGTTCATACTGGCCTGGTGCATGGTCGAGCCCTGGTTTCCCCTACGACTTGCTGACTCATGCCCGAGGTCACCCACCCCGCCCATCAAACCGGGGATTTCCTCGTCGACTACGAGGAGAAAGTGTTCCCGGACGTGAAGGCCGAGCCTGGCGAGAAGGCGCTCGTGACCTTCCACACCGTGGCCTTCGAGGGTTCCATCGGCCTGGTGAACCTGCTCCAGGCCAGCCGCCTGATCAACAAGGGCTTCGAGACCTCGATCCTGCTCTACGGCCCCGGCGTCACCCTCGGATTGCAGCGGGGCTTCCCGAAACTGGGGGATGCCGCCTTCGACGGCCACCTGAATTTCGGCGCCCGCATCCAGAAGTTCATGGACCAGGGTGGCAAGGTGTACGCCTGCCGCTTCGCCCTGCAGGCCCTCTACGGCCACGGCGAAGGCGCCCTGATCCCGGGCATCACGCCGGTGAACCCTCTCGATGTGCTCGACATCGTGCTGCTGCACCGCAAGGAGGGCGCCTTCATCCTCGACACCTGGACGCTCTGATGATGCACGGCCCGATCATCGTGGCCGCCGCCCAGATCCGTCCGGTGCTTTACAGCCTGGACGGGTCTGTGGAGCGCGTGCTGGCGGCGATGGCCGAGGCGGCCGGCCAGGGGGTCCAGCTGATCGTGTTCCCCGAAACCTTCCTGCCCTACTACCCCTACTTCTCCTTCGTGGAGCCTCCGGCCCTGATGGGCCGCTCGCACCTGTTGCTCTATGAGCAGGCGGTGACGGTGCCGGGCCCGGCCCTCGCCCGCATCGCCGCCGCCGCCCGCGAGCACGGCCTGCACGTGCTGCTGGGCATCAACGAACGGGATGGCGGCAGCCTCTACAACGCCCAGCTGCTGATCGACTCCAGCGGCGAGCTGGTGCTCAAGCGCCGCAAGATCACCCCCACGTATCACGAGCGGATGGTGTGGGGCCAGGGCGATGGCGCCGGTCTCACGGTGGTGCCCACGACCCTGGGCCGGATCGGCGCCCTGGCCTGCTGGGAGCACTACAACCCCCTGGCCCGCTTCAGCCTGATGACCCAGGGCGAGGAGATCCACTGCGCCCAGTTTCCCGGCTCCCTGGTGGGCCCGATCTTCAGCGAGCAGACGGCCGTCACCCTGCGCCACCACGCCCTGGAGGCGGGCTGCTTCGTGATCAGTTCCACGGCCTGGCTCGATCCCGCCGATGGGGAGCGGATCACCCCCGACCCGGCGCTGCAGAAGGCCTGCCAGGGGGGCTGCCACACCGCCGTGATCAGCCCCGAGGGCCGCTACCTGGCCGGCCCGCTGCCGGAGGGCGAAGGCCTGGCGATCGCCGAACTCGACCCGGCCCTGATCACCAAACGCAAACGGATGATGGACAGCGTGGGCCACTACAGCCGCCCGGATCTGCTCGGACTGCGCCTCGATCGCACAACGGCCCGCCAGGTGGAGGAGAGCGGTGGTGCCGTGGCGTTCTCGGTCAGCGCCAGTGCGGCCAGCCCTGCGGAGCCGACGATCGGCGCCCTGGCGGAGCCCGTGCCCCATGGCTGATCCCACGGATGTCGCCGCGCTGGCCCGGCTGGTCACCGACCTGCAGGTGCGGGGGGTGGTGGAACCGGCAGTAGCCGGTAACCCCGGCCGCCGCGGCGGCGCCGGCCCCTCCGACCACCGAGCGCTCACGCTCGATGGCACCACGGTGATGGTGCCCGTGTACAGCAGCGCCGCCCAGCGATCCCCTTACCGGCTCGATCAAGCCGGCGGCGGGCTCCAGATCCAGCAGCGCTCCGGCTCCGGCAAGCCGCTGGCGAGCGGCGTGGAAACGCCGCCCGAGCCGCGCATCTATGGCCTGCACACCGCCGATGGCACCCCCTACCGCTCGATCGCCCTGCTGCACAGCCGCGACGTGCTCGCCACCACGCTGCTGCAGACCTGCATCCGCTTCCGCGACCGCAGCCAGTCGTGCCAGTTCTGCGCCATCGAGCAATCCCTCGAGGACGGCCGCACCCTGGCGCGCAAGACGCCTGCCCAGGTGGCGGAGGTGGCTGAGGCCGCAGTGCGGCTCGATGGGGTGCGTCAGCTGGTGATGACCACCGGCACCCCCAACAGCGACGATCGCGGCGGGCGTGTAT
>CAYGQY010000015.1:0-13203 GCA_964352195.1 uncultured bacterium | reverse complement strand
GGCCCGCAGCCGCCCGCGGGCCAGCTCGGGCCGACCCGCGCCGCGGCGCAGCTCCGCCGCCAGACGCACCTGCAGCCGCGGCCATGGATCCTGGGGGCCTCCCTCCAGCTTCTGCAGGGCCGGCCAGAGCAGCTGCAGGGCGGTGATCGCTGCGGCCACCGGGTTACCGGGCAGGCCGAAGAACGGCCGGCCGCCCAGGCTTCCGAACGCGAAGGGTCGGCCGGGCTTGAGAAACAGCTTCCAGAAACCCACCTGCCCCAGGTCCGCCAACAGGGGGCGAATCCAGTCGGTGTCGCCGGCGGAGACCCCTCCCGTGCTTACCACCACATCGCAAGCGCTGGCCAGTTCGGTCAGGGCGGCGCGCAGCCGTTCGGGATCATCGGCCACCACCTGCCTTCGGGTCACCGGCAGCCCCAGCCGCTCCAGGGGGCAGACCTGCTGTTGGAGATCCCGGCGGAGCTGGGGACACTGCCGGCGGGCACGGCGCTCTGGGCCCAGCTGCTGCGTCCCAGTCTGTTCTGATCCCCGGCTGGGGCTGGGCCGCTCAGAAGCGGGTGTTGCCCTGCAGCCAGCGACCCTCGCCACCGCTCCACTCCCGTTTCCAGAAGGGAGCGTCGTGCTTGAGGGCCTCCAGCAATTCCTGGCAACCCCGCTGGGCGGGGCCGCGCCGGTCGGCGGCCGCGGCCACCAGCACGATCGTTTCCCCCGGCAGCACCCGGCCGACGCGGTGGTCGACCCGCAGGCCCCGCAGCCCGTGACGCGTGGCGATCGCCGTAGCCAGGCCCTCGATCTGGGCCTCGGTCATACCCGGATAGTGCTCCAGCTCGAGGGCATCGAGGGGTGTCCCGGCAGCGGTGACGCCGCGGACCCGGCCGATGAAGTGAGCTTCAGCCGCCGGGGGTGGTCCCGGGATGGCGAGGGCGGCTTGCCACTCGGCCAGGGCCTCGAGCGGATCGAAGGGAGTGAGCCGAAGCCGTAGCACCAGGGGGGGCACCGGCTCAGCCCCCGCTGATGGGCGGGAGGAAGGCCACCTCATCCCCGGGCCGAAGGGGCTGGTGCAGGGAAGCGAAGGCCCGGTTCACCGCCACCCGCACCGGGACCGGCGGTTCCCCCTCGGGGGAGACCTCCCCCAGGTCCAGCTGCCGCCACAGACCAGCCGGGGTGAGGAGGGCCCCAGCACCGCCCAGGGGCACGCAGCGCTCCGTCCAGCCGGCGCGTTCCCGCAGGGAGGCGAACAGCCGCACCGTGACGGTGACCTCCGGGGTGGCAGGCATCGGGGACGGGAGCTCGGACATCGGGGGAGTGGGCACGATGGCGGAAGGACTCAGCGGCTGGCGACCATCACCCGGTGGCGATGGTCGCAGGCAACCCGTCGAACGCCGTGGAGGCCGGCGCCGGTGAGGGCCGCAGCCATGTCGAGGCGGAAGTAGTCCTCCAGGTAGGGCTCCGTGCTCTTGAGCAGGGTGGCCAGCGGGGGTGGCATGGCCCGGATCACCGCCGATTGAGGATCCTGGTCCACCAGCGCCAGAACCCCTCCGGGACGCAGCAGCCGCCACGCCTCGCGCAGGACGGCGTGGGTGGCCTGCGAGGGCAGCTCGTGACAGACGAACTGCAGGGTGATCAGATCGAAGCTGGCCTCCGGCAGACCGGTGGCTTCGGCGGCGGCGTGATGCCAGGCCCGGATCCGGCCGGCCGTGTCACGCACCCTGGCCACGGCAAGCATCTCGGCCGAGAGATCCAGGCCACTCACCTCCGTCGGCGCACCACGGCCATCGAGCCAGTCCTTCAGCGCCAGGGTGCCGACCCCCACCGAGCACCCGATGTCGAGCGCCTGACGCACCGGCCCGCCCAGGTTCGGTTCGACGGCGGCGAAGATCGCCTCCCGCAACCGTTGCTGGGCCTGCTCGGGGGTGAGCGCCTCCTTCGGCCAGAGCCGGAGGGCCACCGAGGCGGTGGCCTGCTCCGCCTCGGTGGCGGCCTCCCAGCAGAGGTTGCCGGCGGGGTAGGCGTGGAACGGAGCGCGGTAATAGGCGGGAATGGCGACCGCCCTATCGGTGCCGGCCGCCAGCAGCGGCTTCGCCCGGCGGCGCAGCTCCTCGCGACGGGCGCGCCAGGGGATCCCCCGCGACTCGGCGGTGCGGATCATCAGCCGACGGGCCTGCCACACCAGCAGCCTTCTCAGCGGCTCCACGGCCAGGATCGTCTGGATCAACCCCCCCAGAAGGGTGCGGTCGTCCACCCAGTTGGGCGGAACCCCAGCGGCCACTTCACCGCCGGCGGACGGAGCGGCGATCGCAGGGGAGGAGGAGCGGGACATCGCGGCCGGCTGATCAGCGGAGAGGGTGCCGTCGCCGGAACCGACGCCCATCCTGGCGGCTGGGCTCCGAAGCCAGGCAGCCGTCGACGGGCCGCGACCCCCCGCTCACGAGAAGGCCGTGAGCATCAGCTGAATCAGGGTGAAGCCCGCCAGACAGGTGGCGGCCAGCAGGGGGATGGTATGGAGCACGATCCTTCCGGCGCCGTTCCAGGGTTCTAATCCGTCCCACCGAGTCCCCAATCCCGGCGTGGCCCGAGGTGTGCAAGCGCGCAAACACATCTCTTCATCTGCTGGAGCCGCCCGGGGGTGCGGCTCCAGCCGGTACCGACGACTCAGTCCTCGTCATCGGCGCCGCCCACGGGCACCAGGCGGATCTGCTTGCGGCCGAGCTTGATCTCGAACTCGTCACCCGGCTGGAGGTCAAGCATGGCGGTGTAGGCCTTGCCCACCAGGAGATTGCCGTTGAACTGCACCTTGGTGGCATAGCTGAGCTTGCGACCCCCTTTGCCCAAACCGCGTCCGGAGCCATCGCCCAGATTCACGCCCTTGGCCTCCAGTAGCGCCTCATAGAAGGCTGTGAAGTTCAGGCGCTCGGAGCCGTCCTTCTTGCTGCTCACATATCCGCAGGAGCGCACCAGATCGCTTTTGCTGGCGTCGCCGAGTTCTTTGACTTTTGCGAGCAGATCAGGACCAGTCAGCATGGTGTTTCTGTTGAACGTTCCTTCCCAGGATAGCTCTTAAACGGACAACCCTCAACAGAAGTACAGCAAGACTGGATCTGGATCTGATGACAACCTATGTACGCCCTTCCGCCTGGGGTCGCTAGACACCAGAGGCCTAGGGAAGTCGACCCGTCGAGTGGGTCAGACCGGCGGCCTTCACGTGGGACGAAGAACGATCTCAGGCCCGTTCACGCTGCCGCAGACAGCCAACTTCTCGCCAGCCGCAGAGATTTCCAGGCTGTCTCATCCGGTGAGCTCCAGACGCCAGCCAGACCAGACAGCGCGGGCACCCGCCACCCATGATCCCCACAGGATCCAAAACGCTGAGGCTTGGTCCAAACCAAACTCACCGGTCCTCAACCTCACGGAACACCGCAACATCCAGCGGCGCCGTTCCAGCGGCCCCATGGCCAGGCGCGCGGCCCTCGGCCATGGGGCCGCTGGTGCCGGCCCGGACTGCTGGGTGTGATCGACCGGATCAATCTCGACCCAGCCCAGCCGGCCTCCAGCGACCTCGCGACGCCGAAGCCGAATGATGTCCCGTCACCGCAGCGGGCCGCACCGGGGCCCAGCCCGGCGGGAGCGGGCGTGGAGATCGACGGGTCCCCAACCGACCACCGGAGATCCCCAGGACGAACTTGCCGACTCCCGGGCCGGAGGCCTTGGCCTGAAAGCCGGCCCGGATCAGTCCTCATCATCCTCGCCGCCCACGGGCACCAGGCGGATCTGCTTACGGCCGAGCTTGATCTGGAATTCGTCACCCGGCTGGAGGTCGAGAAGGGCCGTGTAGGCCTTGCCCACCAGGAGATTGCCATTGAACTGCACCTTGGTGGTGAAACTGAGCTTCCGGCCACCCTTCCCAGAACCCGCCAGGGCGCCGGATCCGGAGCCGAAATTGACACCTTTCGCCTCCAGCAGGGCCTCATAGAAAGCCGTAAAGTTCAGACGCTCAACGCCGTCATTCTTCGCACTCACGTAACCGCAACCACGAACCAGCTCAGACTTGGAAGCCTCTCCCAGCTCCTTGACCCTGGCCAGCAGATCAGCTCCGGTGAGCATGGCACATTCTTGACGTAATTGCGCAATCCTAGCAATCGGGTAGATGCTTCCGCCGCTGCAACCTCCTGAACGTGGCTGGAAGAGAGACGGCGTTGCCGATCACACCTATCGGCCCTTCATGCCGAGACCACCCATGCAGCGCCTGTCGAGCGTCGCCGCTCCCAGACCGGAACACCCCGACGGCCGCCATGCCATCGACGCCTGGGGGAAGATGACCCGCAAGCGAGTGCGGCCGCCTGGATGGACGCCTTCACGATCCGGCCGTTGGGCGATCACGACCTGCCCACGGTCACCGAATGGGCCCGTCAGGAAGGATTCTGTCCGGGCAGCGGCGACGCCGGGGTCTTTCACCACACCGATTCTCAGGGGCTCTGGGTGGGTTGCCTCGATGGAGAGCCGGTGGGCTGCATCGCCGGAGTCCGCTATGACGCCCGCTACGGATTCATCGGGCTGTTCCTGGTGCGACCGGCTTTCCGGGGACGGGGCTTCGGCGTGGCCCTCTGGCGGCAGGCCCTCGCCCATCTGGGAGATGTGGCCTGCATCGGCCTGGAAGCCGCACCGGATCGGTTAACGGATTATGCGGGCTGGGGATTCGTGCCCGCCTACGACACCCTCCGCTGGCGCCTGCCCGCCGCGATCAGGCCCCGCTGCGCTGCCGTCGAGCTCCCACCGGGCCATGACCTGGTCGCTGGCACGGCCGTAGGCCCATCCCTGGTGGAGGCCTATGACGCCCGTCATGGGGCCGTGCCGCGGCCGCTGTTCCTGGCGGAGTGGCTGGGCCAGCCCGTGGGGGACGTGAGTGTGGTCCGCGATGACCTGGGCTGCTGCCGTGGCTTCGGCCGCATCCGCCCCTGTCTGCTGCCCGATGGGGCCGGTGACAGCGGTTGGCGTCTCGGTCCCTTGCTGGCGGATGGGGCCGGCCTGGCCGGGGCCCTGCTCGACCGGCTCTGCTCCGATCGGGTCGGGCCGGTGCTGATCGACGCGCCGGAGGCCCATCCCCGCGCCCATCGCCTGCTGGAGGAACGGGGTTTCCTGGTGGTCGGACGGACGGTCCGGATGTACCGCGGTGCCCCTCCGGCCCTGCCGCTCCAGGATGTCTACGGTCTCGCCTGCCTGGAGCTGGGCTGAGATGCCTCGGTCGGCCCACCTCCCACTGCTGCCATGAACGCCCGCGAGATCCGCCGCCGGACATCCCGCCAGCTGCGGCCCGTACGACTGAGGCGCCAGAACGGCGTGATCCGTGCCGCCGACATCGATGGTCTGCTGAGCCAGTGGCGGGAGCCCTATCGGCTGATGCTCTCGATCCCCTGGCCGGGCTTCCTCCTGGTGATCGCCCTGGCCTATCTGGGCACCAACGGGGTCTTCGCCCTTCTCTATCTCACGGATCCGGCGGGGATCGGCGGAGTCCCGCCCCCCCGGGTGGCCGGCTTCCCGGAGGCCTTCTTCTTCAGCGTCCAGACCCTCGGGTCGATCGGCTACGGGGTGCTCCACCCCCTCTCCCTGACCGTGAACCTGCTGGTGACGCTGCAGGCCTTCGTGAGCCTGGTGTTCGTGGCGGTGACCACCGGGCTGGTGTTCGCCCGCTTCTCCCGCAGCCGGGCGGAGATCCGCTTCAGCGAGGTGGCCACGATCCAGAGCTGGAACGGCGAACCCTGCCTCACCTTCCGGGTCGCCAACGTGCACCACACCAGCATCGTGGGGGCCCATCTGCACGCCTATCTGGCCATCGACGAGCGCAGCACCGAGGGGGAGCCGATGCGCCGCCTGCGGCCGCTTCCGCTGGTACGGGACCATTCCTTCCAGTTCCAGCTGATGTGGACGGCGATGCATCCGATCGGTGCGGACAGCCCCCTGCATGGCCTGGACCTCGAGGCCCTCGAGCGGGCGCATGGCGAAGTGCTCGTCTCTTTCGAGGGCCTGGATGAACGGGTGCGCAGCCCCGTCCACGCCCGGGCCAGCTACGGGTCCTCCCAGCTGCGTTTCGACCATGTCTTCGTCGATATCGTGCAGGAGGACGAGAGGGACTTCCGCCTGCTTGATTTCAGCCGCTTCGACGACACCCGACCCCGCTGAGGCCCCCGGGCCAGCCCCACTCCGCCTCGTCTACGACGGGGGCTGTCCGTTCTGCCGCCACTTCGCCCTCACCAGCGAGCTGCGCGGTGGGCTGGGCGGACTGGAGATCGTTGACGGCCGCGCCGAAGCGGGGCTGCGCCGGGCCTTGAACCAACGGGGCTACGATCTGGCCGATGGCGCCGTGCTGATCGAGGGTGACCGCCTCTGGCACGGGGCGGATGCCATCGCACGGCTGTGCGCCCAGCTGCGTCCCAGCCCCGGCCTGCTGGCTCTGCTGGCGGCGGTGTTCGGCAGCCCGGCTCGCAGCCGCCGCCTCTACCCCCTGCTGCTGGCCCTGCGCCAGGGGGCCCTGGCCCTGAAGGGGCTGCCGGTGGACCCCGACAGCCAGCCCTAGGCTCCGATCAGCGCCAGCGCCGAACGATGAGTTACCTGCGCGAGATCATGGGCCGACTGCGGGAGCGGGCCGCCACCGCGCCGGCCGAAGCCTCCCCGCTCCCCGCTCCGGGCGAGGGAACGGCAGCGCACCTGGGCGCCTACCGCGAGACCCTGCGCGGCTGTGGGGACGCGATGCTCCGCTACGAGTGGGCCTGGCTCGCCGATCATCTCTCCAGCCTGAGGCTCTCCCTGGGCCATGAGGTCATGCGCCAGACCCTGGGGGGCCGCGGCCATGTGGACCAGCTGCTGCGGGAAGCGGACGCCTTCCAGGCGGAACTGGCGCGCGAAATGCGGGACCGGCGGCTGAAGCCCTCCAGCCGAACGGCGCCGCTGGTGCCCCAGGAGCATGCCTGGGAGCTGAGCGACCCGGCCGTGCGACGGGCCTGGGGCATCGAGACGCCGACCTGAATGCCTGAGGTCTTCGTCTACGGCACCCTCAAACGGGGGGAGGCGAACCACCACTGGCTCCGCGGCGCCCGATTCCTGGGTCGTCGCCGGCTGGTTGGTGCCCGCCTTCACGATCTGGGTCCCTACCCGATGGCGATTCCGGTGGACGCGGCCGAAGCCGGTCCCCAGGACCAGGGGACTCCAGCGGACCCCCTGGTCCACGGCGAGCTGTACGGAGTGGGCCGGGCCGACCTGGCCTGGCTGGACGGCCTGGAAGATGTGCCCAGGGAGTACCGGCGGCTGCGGCGGCGCCTCAGCGACGGGCAGCGGGCCTGGGTGTATCTGGGGCGGCCGGAGCAGGTGCGGGGACACCCCCTGGTGCCCTTCGCCGACTGGGGCAGCACTCCGGTGTTCAGCTATGGATCGAACCTCTGCCCCGACCAGTTGCGCCACCGTTGTGCCGACTGGGATGGCTCCGGCCTGGTGGTCCGGCTAGAGGGATGGCGCTGGGGGATCTGCAAGATCCGATCCGGCCAAGACCCTGCCGGGACCCAACCCGAAGGCGCCGCCGGGATCCAGCCCGATCCTGGCACCCACTGCTGGGGGGTGATCCACCACCT
This sequence comes from uncultured bacterium, assembly GCA_964352195.1. GTDB lineage: Bacteria > Cyanobacteriota > Cyanobacteriia > PCC-6307 > Cyanobiaceae > CAYGQY01. The sequence continues at coordinate 5,590 of CAYGQY010000015.1, read as the reverse complement.
CCGTCCTGCCGATCGGGGCAGGATCGACCGGCACGAAGGGGTGGCTCTGGGGCACTACCGGCGGATCAGCGTGGCGGTGACCACCGAGCAGGGGGAACGATTCGAAGCCTCGACCTACGCCCCGTCGGCCGCGTGGAGCGCCCCAGGACTGCGGAGCGGAGAACCCTACGCTCAGCGCATTCTGGCCGGACTGGCGCATTGGCCGTTCCCGGAGGAATGGAGACGCACCCTGGCGGAGCACCTGGGGCCCGCCATGATCGGCGGAATCCGATCCGCTCGGCCGATTGATGACAGCCCCGGTGCGTCCGTCTCGACAGCGATCTGCCCAGACTTGAGCAGCCGTCCGCACTGATCGTCGGGGCCCTGAGCGCCGGCGTGGGTCCCAAGGCAGGGATCGTCCACCCACCCCTGCCATCGTTCCGGAAGACCCTGGCAACACTCGCCGGAGAATCGGCCGCCCCAGCGCCTTCTGCGGGATCCGCACCGTGGGGACCCCACTGGATCTCACCCGAGACAGGGGTGGTGCTGGCTGGGGCTCTACCAAGTGGGCGCGTTGCCATCAGATCCTCCTCGATCTCACTCCATCGGAGTCCGTCGCGGCCTCCAGCCTCGACCGGCTGTGGCAGGCCTTCCTCCAGGGCTGCGGTCCGCATCTGGGGCCGGTGGGCCTGGAGCTGGCGAGGCCGGGGCGGTCTGCCGGGTATCCGCCCCGGCCCCCCGAACGGGCCTCGGTACGCTGGAGCCGTCCCTCTCGACCCGGCCGGGCCAGGAGTGAGAACCATGCTCACTGCGAAACGGAATGCGCGCCCCCGGACCCCTCGCCAGCAGGCGCTGCTCCTCTCCCTGCAGCAGCGGATCGCCGCGGCCCGGGGCCGTGAGGATGCCGACACCATCCACGCCCTGTTCCGCGAGGCGGTCTATCTGGGGATCCAGCCGAAGTTCCTCGATCGCGACAGCGGCTCGGCCGGCTGATCGCTCCAGCGGATCAACCCTGCTCCACCCACCCCCCGGCACCCATGGATCTGGTGGTCCTCCAGAGCCTCTGGGGTTTCAACGGTGAGCTGAGGCAGGCGATCCGGCGCGCCCGCACCCACGGTTTCGATGGGCTGGAGGTGAACCTGGATCATCCGACACTGGCCCCCTGCGATCCCTCCCGCGTAAGTGAGGCCCTGGCCGATGCCCGCCTGGCCCTGATGCTGGAAGTCGTCACCGGTGGTGGCTACGTGCCCGACCTGGCCGCAGGCCCCGAAACCCATCTCAGCGAACTCACCGACCAGCTGGAGGCCTGCCGGGCTTTCCAGCCCCTGGGGGTGACGGTGATCACCGGCAGCGACAGCTGGAGCTGGTCGCAGCAGACCTGGTTCTGGGACCGGGCCCTGGAGCTGGCCACCGCCAGCCCCCTGCCGGTGACGTTCGAGACCCACCGCTCCCGCAGCCTCGCCGATCCCTGGCGCATCGGCGCCTGGCTGGAGCGCCATCCCCAGCTCCGCCTCACGGCCGACCTCAGCCACTGGTGCGTGGCCAGTGAACGGCTGATGACACCGGAGCTGGAGCCCGTGGCGGCCATCGCCGGGCGTGTCGATCACATCCACGCCCGGGTGGGCCATGCCCAGGGTCCCCAGGTGAGCCATCCGTTCGCCCCCGAGCACGCCGGTGCCCTGGCGGCCCATCGGGCCTGCTGGCAGCTGTTCGCCGAACGGGCCCGGCAGCGGGGCCTCCCCCGCCTCACGCTCACGCCGGAGTTCGGACCCGACGGCTATCTGCCCACCCTGCCGTTCACCGATCAGCCGGTGGCGGATCTGCTGGAGATCAACCAGGCCATGGCCGGCTGGCTGCGGCGGGAGCTCGGGAGTCCGGACCCACCTCCGCCATGAGGGCCGCATAGAGGGCCTGCTGATGCAGGATCCGCTGCTCCAGCCGGTGGGGCGGCCCGGGGTTCAGGCCACTGGCATAGCCCCGCTGGGCCGATTCCATCAGGGTCCGGTCCTCCTCCAGGAAACGCCGAAGCTCCTCCAGCCAGCCCTCGGCCCGATCCTGATGGGCGGGATCCCCCAGCAGCCACAGTTGCATCCGGCATTGGCCGGTCCCCAGGGGCTGGAACTGGATCCAGGCCAGGCGGTCGTCCGGCCAGAGCAGCAGGTGGGTCCAGGGGGGCAGGCCGAAGGTGAGAAACTCCGGGGCGGGCCCATCGGCTGCGCCGGAGGCGACCGGATTGGGGGTGGCCAACAGGTTGGCGTGGGCGCCGAACCGGTAGCGGTAGTGCCGCACCGGACCCTGGACCCGGTGCAGCGTGGTGGGGTGGGCGATCGCCACGTGGTAGTCATCCAGGGTGTTGTCGTGGGCGATCTTCCAGTTGCAGGCCAGCTGACGCTCCAGGCCGGCCAAGGGCCGCCGCGGCCGGGCCAGCCGCTCACCGGCCAGCTCCACCACCAGGTCGCATTGGCTCTCCAGGGGCAGGGGATCGGGCCCGATCGCCACCCAGAGCAGGCCCCCGAACGCCTGGCAGGGGAGGGATTCCAGGGGCCAGGCGCTCCGCTCGAAGGGATCGAGGAAATCCGCTTCGCGGGCCGCGGCCAGCAGCTCCCCCCGCAGGTCGTAGGTCCAGCCGTGGTACGGACAGACCAGCCGGCGGCGGCAGGCGGCCACCGCCAGCGGCGCTGGTCCGGACGGGGGCTCCAGGCCCACCCCGCGATGGGGGCATCGGTTGAGGAAAGCCCGCGGCCCCTCCCCGCTCTGGTGGGTGAGCAACACGGGCAGATCCAGTAGCTCGATCGCCAGCACCGAACCGGCCGGAAGGGCGGCGATGGCCGCCACGGCATGCCAGAAGCGGGGGGCGTACCGCTCCCGTTCATGGGCCGCCACCGCCGCGGAGCCGTAGAGCCCGGCGGTGAGGAAACGGTGGGGCGCCAGGTCGTGGGGAGTCACCGGCTCAGGCGGCGGCGGCGTTGAGACCCCGCAGGCAGGCGGCCAGATCCTCGCGCAGCTCCAGGAAGGGCCGGGACACCCGCAGATGGGCCAGATCCGAGCGGTCGAGCTGGGCGGCCACGCTGCGCACGATCCGACCCGGCCGCGGCGCCATGATGTGGACCCGCTGGGCGAGCAGCAGGGCCTCCTCCAGGTCGTGGGTGATCAGCAGGGCGGTGAGACCGGAACGCTCCCAGAGCTGGTAGAGAAACTCCTGCATCGATTCACGGATCTGCAGATCGAGGGCACCGAAGGGCTCATCCAGCAGGACCACCTGGGGATCGGCGGCCAGGGCCCTGGCGATGGCCACCCGTTGCTGCATCCCCCCCGAGAGCTCCTTGGGCAGGCGGCCGGCGGCGTCCTGCAGGCCGACCACCTCCAGGAAGTAGGCCGTGCGTTCCCGCACCAGAGCCCGGCGCAGCCCCTGCAGCTGCATGCCGAAGGCCACGTTCTGGGCGGCGGTCATCCAGGGGTAGAGGCTGTATTTCTGGAAGACCATGCCCCGGTCGGACCCTGGCCCCCGCACCGGCCGTCCATCCATGGTGATCACACCGCCACTGGGGCGCTCGAGGCCGGCGATCAGCCGCATCACCGTGGACTTGCCCGAGCCGGAGCTGCCCACCAGCGCCACGAACTGGCCGGAATCGATCTCGAAGCTGATGTCGTCCAGCACGAGCTTGGCAGCGCGGCCATGGCCGAACGACTTGCTGACGCCATTGACGGAGAGATGCATCTCAGCTGGCCCAGCGGCAGGATCGGCGCAGGAGGGCGCGGAAGCCCAGATCGATCAGCAGGCCGATCAGCCCGATCACGATCAGACCCACGAAGATGTCGTCGGTGCGCAGGAAGCGCTGGGCCAGACTGATGCGCTTGCCCAGCCCCTCGTTGGCCGCCACCAGCTCGGCCACGATCACCAGGTTCCAGGCCGAGGCCATGTTGATCCGGTACGCGTCGATCACCTGGGGGGCCACGAAGGGGGCCACTACCCGGGTGAGGATCGGCAGGCCGCGGCCGCCGAGGGTGAGCGCCGTTTCCAGCAGTTCGGCCGGCACGAACTTGACCGCATCCATGATCATCAGTGTGTTGAAGAAAAAGGTGCCGATGAAGATCAGCAGCACCTTCGGCAGTTCACCGAGACCGAAGTAGATGATCAGCAGGGGGATAAACGCCGGCGCCGGCATGTAGCGGATCAGCCCCAGCAGCGGCTCCAGCAGCCGGCAGATCAGTCGGCTGCTGCCCATGGCGATGCCCAGGGGCAGGGCCAGCACGGCGGAAAGGGCGAAGCCCAGGAAGACTCGCTGGATGCTGGCGAGGGCATCGGTGAGCAGGAGGCCGGAGCCAGCCTGGTCCCCGGCTGCCTCCAGCACCCCGGCGGGGCTGGGCAGAAACAGCGGATCGACCGTGCCGCTGACGCTGATCACCTGCCAGAGCAGCAGCACGATCAGAATGCCGAGCGGACCCAGCAGCCAGGGGTTCTGGAGGGCCCGTTCCAGGTCTGGAGGCAGCCTCACTGCTCTCGCCTCACTTGGCGCCGTCGACGAATCGGGCGTCGAACAGGGTGGTGAGATCGGGCGGGTTCTCAGCCAGACCCACATCCTGCAGGAAGGTGCTGATCTCACCGGCGGCGAACGGCAGGGACGCCATGGTGTCCCCCGGCTTGAGGGCCTCGCGGTTCTGCTCAAGCGTGAAGATCGTGGTGCCGGCGTCGTACTCCGTGTACTCGGCCTCGGTGACCCCGGCCCGCTCGGCCATGATCGCCAGGCTGGGACCCGGGTTCGCCTGGATCTCGTCGAGGGTGGCGAACCAGGCGTTCACCACCATCTGGATCGCCTCGGGATTGTTCTCGACGAACTCGGCGTTGCAGACCAGGTGATCACTGATAGCACCCGGGAAGTCCTTGGAGGAGAACAGGGTGGTGCTGCCCGAGCGCTTCAGGGCCTGGGTGGTGAAGGGAGCGAACACGCCGACCGCATCCACCTGACCGGCGACGAAGGCGGCCGCCGCCGCACCGGTCTCGAGCGGCACGAACTCGATGTCCTTTGCGGAGAGACCCGCTTGCTTGAGACCGAGCAGCAGCAGGTAGTGGTCGACGGTGCCTTCCTCGGCGGCCACCTTCTTGCCCTTGAGCTGCTCGATGCTGGTGATGCCATCGGCGGCGATGATCTGATCATTACCGGTCGAATTGTCGTTGGTCAGCACCACCCGCAGTTTCGCCCCGCCGGCGATCGAGCTGATCGTGTCACCGAGGGTCTGGCTGTTGCAGTCGAGCTGGCCGGCGTTGAGGGCGTTGATCGAATCGAGATAGCCGTCGAACCACTGCATGGTGACGGGAACTCCAGCCTGCTCGAACAGCCCTTTCTCTTCGGTGACCTTCCAGGGGAACCAGCCGGGCCAGGCGCTGTAGCCGATCCGCACCGGTGTGGCGCTCTGATCGGCAGGCGGCTGGGTCTGGCAGCTGGCCAGCAGGCCACCGCCGAGCAGGGCCACCAACAGCAGACTCACCTGCCGGCGCAGGCCCGGGCGCCGGCGGCCGGATGTCGATCGGCCCGGGGAGCCGGGCTGGGGGGACGTGGAACGGGAAGTTGGGCGCATGGTCATCGGATGGCTGGGGTGGGATGGATGGGGT
>CAYGQY010000014.1:0-13299 GCA_964352195.1 uncultured bacterium | reverse complement strand
CACACCAAGCCGAACAACGCTCGGCGGAGAGGGCCACGACGGGCTTGTCTCCCAGGGACCCGCTTCAGCGGGAGCAATCAACGGACCGTTGACTGCGAGGAATGAGCGCTTCAGGCGACGGGTCGATGGGTCAACGGCGATGGTCTCGATGGCTTCTCTGGCTCTCAACATGCCTTGGATCTGCCGGGGTGTTGTGATGTCCGACCTTCGGGTCCAGCAAACAGATGGGCATTGAGTCTGGGCACCCACGGTTCATTCCGTCACCCAGGGCTTGTGCACCCAGCAGAATGGCCCTTGGCAGACCCGCACAAGATTCTTGGCCTTGCTGGTGCCACTTCAAAAACCATTGCCATACAAGGCACTTGTCAGCGTTGCTCTCAGCGTCAAGCGCTCTTCTGCGGCTGCAGACTGGGGGTTGGGTGCTACGAAGTGGGTCCGTCTAATCAGCGTTGGGCTCACCATTCATTCTCCGCACTCAGCAGGAGACCAGGAACCTTGACGAGGCTAACTGCTTCTGAGTAAAATTCTGAACAACAATGGACTTGCTCGACCTGCTTAAGCGCCCTGAAGGCAGAATGCTGGAGTCTAAGTGTGATCTGTCCTCGCCGGATGGGGTGATCAAGGCCATCGTCGCCATCGCCAAGACAGCGTGGTGGCACGTTGTTGATCGGCGTCGAGGATCGGAGCCGCCACGTGCGTGGCGTTGCCGACCCGCTGGAGGAGGAGGAACCTCCTCGCCAACCTCATCAGCGACCGGATCAGCCCACGGATCGTGCCGGAGATCGAGATCCTGCCCTGTCGACGGACTCAGGTACTCGCACTCCAGTTCATCCCAGCTCGAGCCGCCCCCATCACCTGATTCGCGAGGGGCCTGCCTCAGGGGTGTACCTGCGGGTGGGCTCGACCAACCGCCGCGCCGACGTTGAGCTGATCGAGGAGCTACGGCGTTTCTCCCGGGGCGAGGGCTTCGACGAGCAGCCCATGCCGGGGCTCAGCTGTGAAGCCATCGACTTCTTAGCAGCTTCCGAGTTGTTTGTACTCTGCCGCGCCCTGCGGCGAGGTGCTCTCGAGACCCTGCGGCTCGTGGGCGATCACCAGGGTCAGAGGGTTCCGACTGTGGGCGGTAGATATCCAGGCGGGGGCTTCGGTCGTACGACAAGCGCCGTATCCTCTATCGAATCGAGATCCACTCCATCCCCGTTGAGGCAGTGGCGGACGCGATCGGCTTCGTGCAGAAGCATTCCTGGCATGGCGCCGACATCGGCATGGTTCGCCGCACCGACCGCTGGAGCCCGCCTCCTAAGGCCGCGCGCGAGGCCCTGATCAATGCGGTGGTCCACACCGACTATTCCCAACGGGGCGCACCGATCCGGCTGTCGATCTCCGATGACCCCCTGGAGATCGAAAATACCTTCCTCCTGCCCTTTGGCCTACGGTTGAAGACCTACCCCATGGCGTCTCAAAGCGGCGCAACCGTGTGATCGGCCGCATCTTGCAAGTGCTGGGGCTGATCGAGGAGTGGGGGAACGGCATCCAGCGGATGACGGCCGTCTGCCGAAATTCCGACACTGATCTTTGAGGAGATCGCCACCCATTTTCGTTTCACCATCATAACCACCCGTGTGGGCCCCAGGTGGTCGACACGACCGAGCAGGCGATCCTCGTCAGCCTGGCCAAGGGGAACCAGTTGGCCACGCAAGAGATTGCTGCCAGCATTGGCCTGTCAACCCGGGCCCCGCGAACGCGGCTGGCCCGCCTGATCGATCGCGGGCTCGTTCATGACCCACACACCCGAGCAGAAGGCCCGCCTCGACATCGACGCGGCACTGGTAACCGGGAGCTGGACGCTCCAGAACCGCGTCTCACTCAACCTGGCAGCCGGCCCGGGAGTGGCGCTGAGCAAGGCCAAGATGGCCAGTGGCCACGGGTTCGCGGACTACCCCTGTTCGTGCACAGCAAGGGGGGGCGCCATCCTGAAGCACTCTCTCAAGGCCAACCGCTCGCGGGCGCTGATCCAGATGGCCACTGGCTCGGGCAAGACGAAGGCCGCCATAACTGCCGTCTACCGCCTGATCAAGTACGGCGGTGCGAGCCGGGTGCTCTTCCTGGTGGACCGCAGCAACCTGGCCAAGCCGACCGATAAGGAGTTCCAGGGGTACTGGGCGCCGGAGGTGAACCGCAAGTTCACCGAGCTCTACAACGTGCAGCGCCTCACCTCGAACACGATCATGGACTCGAGCAAGGTGGTGATCGCCATGATCCAGCGGATGTATTCGATGCTCAAGGGTGAACCCGAGCTCGATCCAGCCCTGGAGGAAGGCTCCCAGTTCGAAAGCGGCGCCGAGGCCATTGTGGAGCCGCCGCCCGTGGTCTACAACGCGGCCTTGTCGCTGGAGTTCTTCGACGACTTTCTGATCGAGCTCACCGCCACGCCTTCATAGCAGACGCTTGGCTTCTTGAACAAGAATCTGGTGATGGAGTACAACCACGAGCGCACCGTGGCCGATGGCATGAATGTGGCTCCACGGTTGAGGCAGAGCCAGACACCATGCTCGGCTTCCGCAACCGCTGGACTAAGGGCACTGCGTTGGCAATCCGCGGTAGAAGACCTCACCTACGACCCCAACGAGCTCAATCCCCGCGTGTGCGGGGAGAACGGCTGCCATCGGCAAGCGCGGCGGCAAAGTAATCCGGGGCATCCCCGCGTGTGCGGGGAGAACGTGGTGCGCACTGCATCCAGCCGTAGACCTCAGCGGGCCATCCCCGCGTGTGCGGGGAGAACGAAGCGAGCCGTACTCTCTTGGAATCGAACATCCGGGCCATCCCCGCGTGTGCGGGGAGAACTCACGTTGCCACCAACACTCTTGTGTGTCAGGAGCGGGCCATCCCCGCGTGTGCGGGGAGAACTCACCACCACCACCCGCTTACCGGCGCGATCGGCCGGGCCATCCCCGCGTGTGCGGGGAGAACGGCCACGGTGAACCTGCAGATCACAGACCTGGGCGGGCCATCCCCGCGTGTGCGGGGAGAACGGGTCTCCTGTTTGAGGGGGTGGCGTGCACAAACGGGCCATCCCCGCGTGTGCGGGGAGAACGGTCGCGATGGGCAGACTTGTTGCGCGCGATACCGGGCCATCCCCGCGTGTGCGGGGAGAACGTCAGGCCTTGTCCCTGCTTGGTCTCGGCGTAGGTCGGGCCATCCCCGCGTGTGCGGGGAGAACCGAGGTTAGTTCAACCGCCGCAAGTTGATACAGCGGGCCATCCCCGCGTGTGCGGGGAGAACGTTGCAACAAGCCCTGCGCCACCTCCAGACCGCCTGGGCCATCCCCGCGTGTGCGGGGAGAACGCCCAGGAACAGATCCAGGTCACGGCGCTGGGCGGGCCATCCCCGCGTGTGCGGGGAGAACAACCGTCTCGATCCCCCTCGAGCGCCTTTCGACCGGGCCATCCCCGCGTGTGCGGGGAGAACGAGCTCGCTTGCGACGGCCTGCGGGCGGGGCCGGCGGGCCATCCCCGCGTGTGCGGGGAGAACTATTCACGCTTTCAAGGTGTTGACATCACACACCGGGCCATCCCCGCGTGTGCGGGGAGAACGCATGGAATTTACTGGGTTTCTGCCCCGTCTGAACCCGGTAAGTCTCCAGAGTGCTTGTCAGGGGAGAAGCTGGCAGTAGGGAGCCGAAATCGCTCGCAGGCTTGCCTCCAGGCGGCATCCTTGACCGCAATCATCGGGATGCCTTCAAGGTCCATCAGGGTCGATGGTTCCATCCCATGGACCCGTAGGTCGTAGCCGGGCTCACCACGTCGGCTCCAGATCTGGATCACCCGGCCTGAACGCGCCTTGCTCACCGCCAGGGCCCAGAGTTCATCGCGGATCAACGCCGATACACGCCCCACGTAAACGCCCTGGCCGATAGGTGTGATCCAACGGCTCAACTCGCCGCGCAGAACTGTGGGAACTGATTCAAGAATCATCACGAGCATATTGAACACCCCCACGAAGATTTCCGGCTGGGTCCCAGATCTGGGCTACCGATTCAGACGTAGCCGTGACGTCATCGTCGGGCAGCGCCTCAAACAAGCCCGGAATGAGCCGCGTCAGGCGATCCTGGATTCGCCCATGGCAGCAACGATCCCGCAGGATCCCCCTGGCTCTGGATTCCACCTTCTCGGCCCCGCCACTGGCGGCTTCGAACGCTGCAGGAAAACTGGTTTCAGTTTTAACCAGATCAGCCACATCATAAACGAAGGACAACTGCTTTCCCGTATGGATGAATCCCAGGGAGGGGCTATATCCCAGGGCATGAAGGCCGGCCAGCACAATGGCGTATAACGCTGCATTGGCCGCCGAAAGCGCTTTGTTGACGGGATCGGCTTCTGCCCAACTCGCACGCTCATAGCGACGACCATTCCAGCAGACGCCGAATTCCCTGGAAAGCCGTTGATAGGTATCGCGGATGCGCACTCCCTCCTTCCCTCTGATCTGCTGAAGGGTGAGACCAGGAGCCAGGGGATCGGGGAAACGAGCCTCGTACATCCGGCGAACAACCGCCAGGTGGCGAGCAGGATCAGCCCAATGAAGGGCCTGGAGTTCGATTCCACGGCTCAGGCGCGTCTTGGCCTGACCACAGGCGTAGAACTGGAGCCCATCGCCACCTGTCCAGGCCACCACGCTGCCGCTGTCCGCCAACACTTTGATGGCGGCATGCGTGATTCGGGTGCCAGGCCCCAGGATCACACAGCTCAGATTGGCCGCTGGGAGAGTGATCCGACCTTCGGGAGTGAATGCGGCAATCGAGTGGTCTTCCCGCTCGATCACGGCATGTTCCAGATAGATGTGGCTGAGGCTGTCGGTGAAGCGGGCCAAGGCCCGCAGATTCGGGTTGGCCATCAGCAGCGCAGCGGTGCCACCGAGACCAGGCCCAGCCCCAGCATCCGCGCATGGCCGACCCCACTCCGGATCCCTACAGCGAGTGCGCCGGGGTCGGTGATGATCGCCTGTCCCTCGAAGAGGGCGGCTGCAACGGTGAGGAGACCACCTGCTCGCCTGCAACGGAGCCGTTCGGAGTGGCTCAGGGCCACCTCAACGGAAGACAGCCCGAGCTTCACCGCCTGGCGATGCAGCCAATCGAGTTGCTCCTCCTCCTTCCAGAGCCCCAGGCGCTTGCGCCTGTGCCGGCCAGAGTGATCTGAGGATTCCTTCTCCTCGGAAGCGCTGGGCACCCGGTGCACGGTGGGATTCGCCCGAAGCCGGAAGCGCAGCCGTCGGCCTTCCTGAAGAACCAACTCAGGGCTCCAGGAACGCTGCTCCTGCTGGAGGAGATAGGTCTGAGGCAACCGGCTCCAGTCCGGTTCGCTTGGCGACTGGACCAGCACCTCCGCCGGATTCGCCTCACGGCCGGGCTCCAGGCGCCACAGGAAGGGTCGCACCTCGGACTGAGGGCCCTCGGCGAAGGCTCGCGCCAGGGTGCGGTGCATGTCATAGGGATTGCCTAGATCCCGGCGCACGTCACGCAGGCCGGGATTCAGCCTGAGCTGACTCAGCAGCAACGTCATGGGATCACTCCTTGGCAGGGCGTAGCCACAGAGGCGGTCAGAATTCGCACCCGGCGGTTGCCGAATCGCCGTTCGGAGAACGGCGCCACGGGTTGATCGGGTCGGCTCTGGGGTCCCGCAGGATCTTCCAGAACAAGCCGATAACGCTCCACCTCAGCGTTGAGCGGAGCTGCCCGTAGCAGGGCCTCCTCCAGGGGGAGCTCCAGCACGTCCCCACTTCCAGGGGGGAGGGTCGGAGGGCAGCTCCGGCGTCCCAGGATCAGGGGCCAGTGCGGATGCTGCAGAGCCCTGTGGATGGTGCGCAGCAGGTCCGCAGGGCCTTCCAGCCCAGCCAGGAACTCTGCATGAGCCAGATACCAGCGGTTCGAAACAACCGTGCGCAGCTCCGTACCGCTGGCCCCAGCGACCTCCAGGGCCGTGTGAAAGTCGCGGGTGGAGCGGCCCTCACGATCCACCCGGACACCGAAGGTCAGCACCGCCAGATCGTCGATGGGCTCATGGCGATCACGGCCCAGTGCAGCACAGCACAGGCCGATCACCCCGCTCTTGCTGGGCTCCGACGCGGTCTGCCGCAAACCGAAACGCGAGTCAAGCCCCCAGGACTGCAGCGGGCCGACCAACGGGATCAGCAGTGTTGCGCTCATGCCGCCACCTCCAGCTTGGCTTCAACCTCAGCCAGCAGAGCATCAATCGACAAGACCCGCTGACCCTCCCATGCACCGGTGAGGTCCAGAACATTGAGCTGCAGATCAAGGCCGAAGGCCTGGCTCAAGCTGCCAGCGTGGCTATGGAGGCGTGAAACGGAAGCGGCCGTGAGGCCCAGCTTGTTCTCACCCACCCACACCGGCTGCTCGAACGCATTGGCGAGGCTGACCGGCTGTGCATTGTGGACCGCAATGCCAATGAAGGCAGGCAAATTGTGAGCAGCAAAGGTGTTTTGGCGACCGGAGGGAATGGCCATGATCGAGGCTCGCAGGAAAGCCAGCAAACCTCGCTTCGCCAGCCGTTCATCGCCACCAAGATTTTGAGCCAGCTGCCGCTGATTGACAACCGCATAGCGATACTGGCAGGAGGAATTGAACTCCACGGATCCGAGCATGCCCGCGTCTGCTTCATCCTCCTGTGTCCAGTCATCCACAGCTGTGAAAAAGTCGGATTCCCGGTCCACCCGATGGGTGGAGATGGCGTGGGCCACCTGGGCGGCCGCATTCACGTTCAGGTCTTTCCGATCAGCGAGCATGCGACCGAACAGAGCAACATCAACGGCGGAGGCCGAACCGATGCAGTCATCGATAGCCTTTTTCACCTCCCGGCCGCTCTTCCCGGCCTGCAATGATTCGAAGTGCGAGAAAATGACGCCTGCAAGCTGATCGACACAGTTTTGGCTGAGAAACAGAAGGTATTCGGTTTGAGAGATCTTCTGCTTCATGGGCTCACCGCTCAGCTCCACAAGTGAAGCTTTCTCCTGCCTGCTTTTCACCTTGAGCTCGGCCATGGCCAGGGCATGCTCAATCGCCTTCTGCGGCTCTGCAATCCCTCCTTCGGCCAACTTTTCTGCCAGAATCGAAACAATGTTGCGGGTGCGGATTCCCAGCTCCTCCCTGCTCAGGAGGCCTGAATTCGAGAAGGCAAGGCGTGTGGCACGCTTGAGGCACTGGCTGGAGATCCGGCCGCGCCGATACCCTCCAAACATGGCATCTTTGGGTGCACCCGTATCATCCCGGTTCAGACAAGAGGGCGCAAAGTTCTGAATGATGTGGAGCTCAATGAACGCAGTCATGGATGGTGCTGGCGAATGGGGTGAGAATGCACTGAACTGTTTCAGGCCTTGGCGCTGGACATTCCCTTTGCCTTGGCCTGGCCTGGAGGCATGGACCAGAAGTCACGGGCCCAACGGATCTGAACGCTTCGCCCTTCACTGCCCCAGTGCCAGAGATCGTTCAGGAGCGATGGCCAGTCCACGGCAACACCGGCAGCAGCCAGCTGCGTGGTGAGATGGCGCAGGCGCCAGGGCAGTTCGTCGAGGTCCGCATCAAGCAGGGCGGTGAAACGGGCTTCGAGGCTCTTGCTGGCCGTGGCGTTCTGAGCCTGCAGAGCCTTGAGGGCCAGGGGGAGCCGCAGCCCCTCCAGAGGCGCTTGCAATGTCTGATCACGCCGGGGACGTGTGGCGAGGGCCCAGCAGGCCACAACGAGATAGGCGATGGAACGGCGGTTTTCGCTCTGCCCTGCCACCAAATATTCGACATAAGGGAAGGCGGGAGGATAGAGGCCAGGTTCATAGGATGCCGATCGGCGCAAGGTCGCCAGGACAGCCGTATCGCCCTGGGCCCTGATGAGCAGGGTGTCAAACAGATCTTTGGGATGCATCAGAGGCGGAAGGAAAGTGGGTAAAGGGTAGAGAGAATCTCATTCATGGTCATGTTGAAATGCCGGCCACCACCCTTCCGAAATGATGGCTGGTGTGGCTGACAGCCCTGAGGGCCTTGGCATCAAGGCCCAAGGCGTTCGTGGCCCGGAGCTGGGCAGACTCAACCGCCTTTCTTAAGGTGTTGCGCCATTGGTCCAGTGTCTGATCTGTGTCACCGGAATGGCCCAGATCATCCACGAGTACCCAGAAAGCGGGCTCCAGCTCACTCCAGAAGCAGGCCGTGGCCTGAATGGATTCGCCCAGGCTGCGGACCTTCTGGGGATCAGGCCTGCTTTCGCCTCCGCATTGAAGCCACTCGGTGTAGAGCGCATAGAGGGCTTTACCCAAAGCAGAACCTGCCTTCTCAGCCAGCTCGAGCGCCTTGTCGACGGCATGAATCAGGTTCTTCTTATGCAGAAGATCAGGAGAAATCCTGCGTTCCTCCAGGCGCCAGAGAACAATTCTGGCCTGATCAGGCAACAACCCTCCAGCGAGGAGTTCGATTGGCCGGTGGTCGTCAAGCTCTTCTCGAACAGCACTGGCATGGGACAAAGTGGCGGCTGGAGCGCTCCCATGGCTGCCCACCAGGGCCTGGAAGTCTCTCCAGAGGGCCTTGTGCTCTGAAAGCAACAGAGGCATTGACCCTTTCTTTCCCTTCACCATCGAGGCCATCGGGTCGGCGGATGGGCTATTGGCATCCGTGGCGGCCAGCCCTTCGGCATACAGGAGATGGGTGAGCTGATCACCCTCGGGCTGGAGCAGCAGGGCTCGGCTGAGGAGGGTGTATCGGTGAGCGGGCCCTTGAAGCACAAGTTTTCCGGGCTCCCGCAGCTCGTCGAGGGTCAGCGATGGCCTCTCCCAAGCGGGCAGATCTGCCGCGTAGAGCTCACCTGACTGCGGCACGATCGAGAGCGCCAAGGCCTCCTGAAGGGTTTCACCAACTGGCTGCATGAGCAGGAGGCCGCTGGCCGGTCCGCGAACAGCTGAGATTCTCAAGGCCTTGACCAGCCCTCCTGGAGTGAATTGAAGATGGGCCACGAGCAGCCGGGCTGCTTCGCGGAGGCTGAGGGGGCCTGGAGCCGCATCGATGCTGTGATCCCAGATCAGCCGAGCGGCGCCTGAGGAGCGCTCCATCGCCAGGCGGGTCCACGGGGCGGGGGTGAGGTTCGCTTCCGCCAGGGCCGGAACCTGAAGGAAGGGCGTCTTGGGATGAAGCAGGTCGAAGTGATCCCGCCACTGATCGAGATAGGCCTCCAATTTCCCGCGTGGCCATCGATCGATCAGTTCAATTCTTGCATCAGAATCCGGCCCGATGGCGCGATGGCTAATGGCCAGCAGGAGCCTGTAGAGGCCGAAGATCTCGAGCGGGTTGACGCTGTCGATCGCCCGCCAGCGGTGCGGTTCCAGCAGGGCTTCGCAGAGGGAAGCCTCCTGCCGATCACCATCTGTGGAGATCAGGGGGATCCAGGGTTCCGTGAGTAGAGAGAAGGGCATGTCTCAAGATCAGGAAAGCGTTGTTCGAAGTGTGGACGCAATGGCGAAAATTCGTCGAGCCCTTCGTGCGAATAACCACGAAGGGCTTGGGTCTTCCCTTGCGTCAGGAGAATTGTTCCAACAGAGATTGCCATTGGAGTGTTCGGCGTGCACTCGGAGATCTGTGTTTTCATTTGACCTGCGTTCGGGAGGCTTTACTCCCTTGGCGAGGAGGCCATCCAAACAGGTCAGAGTCCCCATCGAAACTAAGGCCACAAGAGTGGGACTCTGTCAGTTTTTGAACATGATCTTGGAGAATTGGCGTGATGAAAGGTACCCCCATACCAAGTCGACCATTGGCGTGCAGCTGTAGATCAATCTCGGCGATTCTTGGTCAACATTCCTCTTGATCGTGCGAGTGGGGAGAGCGCTCCCAGAGTGACATCCACTGATGGAGACTATCGACAGGAGGATGGGCTGAATCAAGCACTGCTTCGAGCGGAGCCAGACTGCCTTCCTCCAGAAGGCAGTGGTCAGCATGACAAGTGACGGGATTGCCGTCGACAGAGCTGGGTTTTGGGTTCATGATTGTGTTGTCAAACGATTGGCCTTCGGGCCGAGCCTTGGGTGAGGTACGAACTCACTCAGGGCTTTTTTGTGCGCCGATCCGCGTGGCCCGAACTGCAGGGAGGTTGTCCACCCCTTCAACGTATCCCAAACGAAACTAGATGTCAACAGCAGTGCGTGCTTTGCGTCCAGAGCTTTACGGATCAGATCTTGGCTCTCGGGTGGAGGAGGCCAGGGCCTGGAGGGCGCCAGGCCTGACTGTCTGATGCCCGGAGAGGCGCATCCCCGCGTCGGCAGGGAAAGGGTCCTGCGGCCGTTGGGTCAACAGCAGCGCGTGCGGGCCATCCCCACGTGAGTGGGGAGTCACCAATGTCTACCAGTAGAACGCTCACTCCAGATTGCCAACCACCAATCCCAGGTCGATATCCAGCCTGGCCTCAACAGACCCATTCAGTACCCGGCCGGATCCGTCAAGGAGCAGGGGGCGATGAGCGGCCAGCCCAGGCAGGTTCCCCCAGCCTTCCGGCCGTGGAGCTGCTCTGACAGCCTGAACCAGGCCCCGATGGCTGACCCGCATCCACGTCCGGGCCAGCGCTGGCGCCCGGTTCTTCAGGTCCGCCAGATCGTCTGGCTTGATCAGCACCACGGTCTGGCTGTCTGAACCAAGCCGTGTGCCGAACCGAAGCACGCCGGATTCGGCGTCATCATCGTCATAGAAATCGGTGCCGTTCGGGTTGATGCGCCACTCCTCCGGCAACGCCAACCGGGCCCGTATGGCCTGATCCTTCATGGCCTGCTGATCGGTTTCATGAGCCTGCCGGGCTTGCGCCAGGGCCTGCAGGAGTTCCGGCCTGCCTGTCGGCTTCCAGGAGCCGTAGACCTCCTGGATCGGACGATCGATGTCTTCGGGGAGCTGCAACACCCGGTTGGCCTGCAGCCAGGAGAAGGAACGCAGCACATCCCAGCGGTCGTAGACAAAGCTCGTGAGGCCCTCAGGGGGCAGCGCTTCATCGAGATCGGCGATGAAAACCAGCGGTTCGTTGAAGCCCGCGGGCCGGTCGTCGCGTTTGTGGCGATGAATCCGGCCCTCCCGTTGCAGCACGAGGTCCACAGGTGCTGGATCTGTGATCAGCACATCGAAGTCGATGTCCAGGCTTTGTTCCGCCACCTGGGTCGCCACAAGCACATGGCCGCCGATTGCTGAACCCTTTGTGCCAAACAGATTCAGCACCTGCTGTTCGATCACCAGCCGCTGGTCCATGGGGAAGCGGGCATGGAAGAGCGTGCGGGGCACATCCTCCAGTTGGCCATAGAGGGATTGGGCACGGGCCACCTTGTTCACCACCACCAACACGCGCACCCCTGCACGGGCCCAGGCCGCGGCCTGGCCGGCGATGGCAGCGGCCTCGGAGGGGATCGAACGCAGCTCAACGCGTTGCCGGCGGCTGGGGGCGAAGGAGACCCGATGAACCGAATTCGGCAGCGCCCAGCTCAGGCGGGGGTAGCTGGTTCCCTGGGGCAGGAGGGTCGCCGAGCCACTCCAGGCCCTCAGGAGTTCCTCACGCTTTGAGGCAGGCAAGGTGGCCGACATCACCACCACACGACAACCCAGAACCTGCAGCCAGGCGATCAACCGTTCAATCAGGCCACCGGTGTAGGTGTCGTAGGCGTGAACCTCATCGAAGATCACCGTGCGGCCGCTCAGGCCATAGAGGCGCAGGAATCCATGGCGTGTGCTCAGCACCCCGATCAGGCCCTGATCCACGGTGCCGATGCCATCGGAGCAGAGGAGGGAGCGTTTTGAACCACGGAACCACCAGCCCGCCCTCACCTGGCTGTCAGCGGTCCCCAGGCCGATGTCCCGGAGCCGAAGATCGGCCGCCTCAGGCCCCCCGGAGCCATGGGCCAGCGCCACCAGCTTGCTGGCCCCAGGGCCTTTCTGCCGATCAAGGAAGCCCGCCAGACGCGTGAACAGTGCATTGCTGGTGGCCTGGGTCGGCATCGCCAGGTAAACCCCCCGCGAGCCGAACGAACAACTCAACCCCGCTTCCGTTTTGCCCTCGCCCATTGGCGCTTCGATCACGATCAGGCAGGGCTCCTCAGGCAGACCATCCAGCAACGCTGCCATCTCCTGCTGCAGAGGGCGAGGCTCCAGGCCGGGGCCGAGGGCCATCTGCACGGCCGCAGCCCCGCTCATCGGCACCGGGCTGCCGGCAGGCTGGAGGCCAGCAGCGACAAGGGCCGCAGCGGCATGGGGCCTTGCGGACTCGAACCACTGGCGCGGGTCGCCGTTCCATTCGGAAAGCCTCTCCAGGCGACAGACAGCATCACGGGAGCCAAGCCAGTCAGCCGTGGTGGTGAGGCCCATCAACCACTGGAGGAAAGCGGAACACTGGGCGGCTTCCGTCGGCAGTGACGGCACCCCCTCGCTCCCTGTCCCTTCCAGGACCCCTTCCCACAAGGCCTGATGGGCCTCGGCCCAGGTGGGTGAGATCAGCCACCTGGCTTTGGTGATCTCGGCATCCCCGAACGGATGGCCGTGGTGAGCCCCAACGGCGTTGGCGAGTGTGCGAGCATAACGATTCTGCAAGCCCCGACCCTTCAGGACAGACGTCAGCAGGAGAACGGTATTGATGTCATGCCGCTGTTGAGCGTCTGTCTGATTGGTCTCCAGGGCATAGCTGCCCACATGCGTGCGGCCCAGCTTGCGCTGAAAGCCAGGGCTGGCTTTCCCGAAATCGTGAAGGCCGACAAGCGCACAAACCCACGCCATCGAGCAGGGCAACGGGACTGGGCAGGGGACGACAGACAACAGCGCCTCAGCCACCGAGGCGACATCGAGAAGATGGGGTAATAAGGGGTAGCCCGCAACCGATGACTCAGAGAGAGCCGGTGGCGATTTAGCCCAGAGATCCGAAAGCCTCATAAGTATTTTTCCAGGGAGGCTGGATTAATGGAGCTGTGATGGAGGCCATGATAAGCCAAGTGGAAGCTTCGCGGTAGTCATGGCCTCCTAAGGATAATGTCTTGCTGTGGACGGACGATTTTGAGGATTGAGGCAGGGCACAAGTCGATGAACCCTGGCAGGAAACAGCGGATAGATCTATTCTGATGGCCTGAGTTGATGACCAGATCCAGTTCCATAAATGCACTAGCGAAAAGCCGCCTCACCAATACCTAGGATCAAGACATTTTCACACGGCTTCTTTTTATGAAGAGCTCCAGGCTGTCACCACCAGAAGGGACGTCCTCAGGCAGCACGGATGCACACCAACTGATCCGCGGCATAGGCCGTGG
>CAYGQY010000013.1:0-14317 GCA_964352195.1 uncultured bacterium | reverse complement strand
GGACGGAGCCCAGGCCTCGGTAGCCGCCGGTGAGGCTGCGCAGCCCCGGCAGCAGGTACGACAGGGGGGTGCGCCACTCCACGTAGGCATGGGAACGCACCGTCAGCCCGTCCCGGATGGGGAAGACGCCACTGCCCCGGGAAATCGTCCAGCGGTAGCCATCGAGGCTGGTGGCATCCCGCTCCAGTTCAATCTCGGCCCGCATCACGGGACCCCCCTCCACCAGGGCCCTGGCCAGCTGGGGATTGCCGATCGTGGTGGCGATGTCCTCCTCGCTGGCCGGCAGCACGTTGACCCGTCGGACGCGCCCCACGATGCCGCCGAAGCGGCCCCGCTGGTCCCAGTCGGGCACCACCTCCACGGGCAAATCGAGCGGCAGGCGGCGGGCGTCGGCGGGGCGGAAATAGGAGACGGCCCGCAGGCGGCCGGCCCCGACGGAACGCCCGATCGTGCCGAGCCGCTGGCCGGTGGACACCGTCTGCCCTTCGATCACCTGCAGATCCAGCACCCGGCCATCGCGGTCGGCGTGGAGCTTGCCCTCGAAGGCGAGCTGGGCTTCGGTCACCCGGATACGGCGGCGCAGATCATCGACGGCGAAGCGGCGCTGGTCCGCTTCGGTCTCGATCTGGAGCGCCACCTGCTGCTGCTCGGTGAGCAGGCGCTTCCGCTCGATCACCACCTGATCCAGGCTGGCGCCGGTGCCACTGAAGCTCTGCTCCACCGCCACCACTTCGGCGGAGAGCGGCGCCACCACCTCCCGTTCAGCCAGCCAGTCCAGCTGGCGCCGCTTGGTGTCCAGGGTGTCCAGGAGACTGCCGTAGCGGCGACGGTCGGCCTCCAGCTTGGCCAGGCCGACCGCCACGACCCTCGCCTCGGTGGAGAGGCGCCGGGCATCCCGCCCGGTGAGGCGACGATCCTGGCGTTCCAGTTCGCGCAGGTTGGCCCGCTGCTGCTCCAGCTGACGCTCCAGCACCGGCAGGTTGAATTCGATCAGCACCTGCCCCCGCCGCACCGGATCGCCGGTGGCCACGTGCAACCGGCGCACCTGGCCGCCGGAGCGGGCATCGAGCAGACCGGCGCTGTCGGGGGGAAGCAGCACTCCCTGGCCCACCACCTCGGTGGGGACCCGCCAGAAGCAGGCCCAGAGCACCAGGGCTCCGGCCATCACCGCCAGCCCGCCACCCAGCCGCTGGCGCGGGCTCCAGTGGTTCCAGCCAGCGGGCCGCCGCAGATCCATGGGCCCAGCTTGCAGGATCTGCCGCAGGCTGTCAGCCGGGCACCGACGGCAGCACCAGCAGCACGATCAGCCAGATGGCCCCGATGATCGGCACCAGGCCGATGAAGATCCAGGGCCAGGCCTTGCCGGCATCGCGCAGGCGCCGGACGATGAGGGACAGACCCGGCACGATCGTGGCGATGGCATAGACGTTGGAGATTGCGCCCAGCTGGCTCACGGCCTTCGTGAGCAGGCCCAGGGCGATTCCCACGATCAGATTGGCAAGCGCGAACCACCAGTAGTCGCCGCGAGTGGATCGCCCGCTGTAGTCGAAGGCGCGTTGCCAGCCAGAGATGTAGGCGTCGAACATGTACGGAATGGTCCACAGGTATCGGATCGCACAAACACTGTCCGGGCTTGGCAGGGCTGTCAATCGAAGTTGGACGAACCGTTGCGATCGGCCGCTCCGCTCCGGGCCGCCGGCCGATCCCGCCACCAGGCCTCGATCGTGGCCGCGAGCTGATCGATCTGCCGCTGGCGCCTGGGGTCATCGGCCCAGCTCCCCAGCACGGACTGCCGCAGACCGGCGCTGTCGGGGGGAAGCAGCACTCCCTGGCCCACCACCTCGGTGGGGACCCGCCAGAAGCAGGCCCAGAGCACCAGGGCTCCGGCCATCACCGCCAGCCCGCCACCCAGCCGCTGGCGCGGGCTCCAGTGGTTCCAGCCAGCGGGCCGCCGCAGATCCATGGGCCCAGCTTGCAGGATCTGCCGCAGGCTGTCAGCCGGGCACCGACGGCAGCACCAGCAGCACGATCAGCCAGATGGCCCCGATGATCGGCACCAGGCCGATGAAGATCCAGGGCCAGGCCTTGCCGGCATCGCGCAGGCGCCGGACGATGAGGGACAGACCCGGCACGATCGTGGCGATGGCATAGACGTTGGAGATTGCGCCCAGCTGGCTCACGGCCTTCGTGAGCAGGCCCAGGGCGATTCCCACGATCAGATTGGCAAGCGCGAACCACCAGTAGTCGCCGCGAGTGGATCGCCCGCTGTAGTCGAAGGCGCGTTGCCAGCCAGAGATGTAGGCGTCGAACATGTACGGAATGGTCCACAGGTATCGGATCGCACAAACACTGTCCGGGCTTGGCAGGGCTGTCAATCGAAGTTGGACGAACCGTTGCGATCGGCCGCTCCGCTCCGGGCCGCCGGCCGATCCCGCCACCAGGCCTCGATCGTGGCCGCGAGCTGATCGATCTGCCGCTGGCGCCTGGGGTCATCGGCCCAGCTCCCCAGCACGGACTGCCGCAGACCGGCGCTGGCGGGGGTGAGATGGTCCCCGGGCTGCTGCTCCAGGCGGCTGGCATCGTGCGGACGCTGTTGCAGCACACCCAGCAGACGGCTGCTCTGGTCGAGCCGGTCGTCGCCGAAGCGCAGCAGCAGGTTGCGGGGCTGGCGGTAGAGCTGGCCCACCAGCCGCAGGGTCTCCTCCGGAGCGGGGCTGAATTCGGTGCGCACCCCCAACCGCGGGGCCAGATCGGCCAGCAATGGAATGGAGCGATCGGCCGAAAAGTTATTGAAACTCAGGGCGACCAGGCCGCTGCAGCCGCGCCCGGCATCGGGGGCCAGCAGGTGCAGCTTGCAACCGAGGCTGTGGCCGAGCCGCAGCACCGGCACCGCCCCTCCGGATCCGGCGGTGCGGGCCTGGCGGAAAGCCCTCCAGGCTTCCGTGGCCTGGGCCTGGTGATCAAAGCCGGGAACGTAGCTCCAGGCGTGGATCGCCAGCCCCAGCCGGGACAAGGCCTCGAGCAGACGCCGGTAGCTCAGCTGGGGGGTGGCCGCCAGGTAACTCCCACCGATGAACTCCACCAGCCCGAGCCGTTCCACCGGCTCGAGGCACCAGAGGCTTCCCTGCTGCCGCCAGCGGGCCATCGGCTCAGGCCTGCAACCGCTCAAGGGCGGCCAGGGCCTCCCTGGCATGGGCCGCGCCATCCAGCAGGTTGCTGAACACATGCCGCACCACCCCCTGCCCGTCGATCACGTAGGTGACCCGGCCCGGCAGGAGATTGAGCAGGGCGCCGGGGACGCCGAAGGCCTGGCGCAGGGCGTTGCCCCGATCCACCAGCAGGGGATAGGGCAGCCGGTGGCGGGCGGCAAAACGGCCATGGCTGCCGGCGTCATCGGCGCTCACCCCCCAAACTTCGGCGCCCAGGGCCTGCAGGGCCCCGTGGCTGTCGCGGAAGGCGCAGGCTTCAGCGGTGCACCCCGGTGTGTCGTCCTTGGGGTAGAAGAACAGCACCAGCGGCCGACCCTCCAGCCGGTCGCTGCGACGCTCCACCCCATCCTGATCGGAGAGCGCCACCAGGGGCGCCGAGGAGCCGGCCAGGACGGCAGTGGGCATGGGAGAAGGACCCAGGGATGACCAGCTTAGGAACGGGGAGCGCACCGGCGCCCCCTGGGGACGGCCCACACCGTTCCCTTGCGCCCGCTGGGATCATGCAGGGGATCAATCTGGCCTGACTCGGGAGTGCGATGGCGGCTGACCTTCCCCGACCGGGCGAGCGCCCCGGACCGGCCTCTCGCAGCGAGAACGCCCGGCAGTGGCAGCAGACCAGCCTGCTCAGTCTGACCCCACCTAAGGAGACGCCGGCGGCCGCAACGGTCGTCGCCCCCGCCCGGGACGGCCCTCCGGACCGGCTGCTGATCGTGGACACCGAAACCACCGGGCTCTCGCCGGAGCGCCACCACTGCATCGAAGTGGGTGCGGTGCTGTTCGCCGTGCCCCAGCGGGCCGTGCTCAGCCAGATCTCCTGTCTGCTCCCGTGCCGGGAGAATCCGGCCGAGGCGATCAACGGCATCCCCGCCGAAGTGAGCCGGCTGGAGCAGCCCTGGCGGCAGTCGCTGGCCACCTTCGAGTCCCTGGTGGACGCCTGTGACGTGGTGGTCGCCCACAACGCGGCCTTCGATCGGCAGTGGTTCGGCCAGGGTCCGCTGCCCGCCATTCACCGACCCTGGCTCTGCAGCATGGAGGAGATCCGCTGGCCCGCCGGCCGCGCCCTGCGGTCCACGCCATCGGTCCGCGACCTGGCCCTGGCCTACGGCGTGCCGGTTTGGGCCGCCCACCGCGCCCTGACCGACTGCATCTATCTCGCCCAGGTGTTCGAGCGTTGCGAGGATCTCGAGGCCCTGCTGTGCGCGGGACTGGAGCCCAGGCGGCTCTACCGGGCCCAGCTCCCCTATGAGGAACGCCAGCGCGCCCGCGACGCCGGCTTCCGCTGGAACGACCCCGTGCCCCGGGCCTGGAGCCGGCGGCTGAGCGAGCGGGAGGCGCAGAACCTCGGCTTCCCGGTGGCCCCGGTCGAGGCGGATGGTCCCAGCCGCAGCGCGGCCTGATTCCGTCGAGAAGCGGAAGCCTGGGGCCGGGGGGATGTCAACCCGGACTGCTGTGCACAAGCTGGGGGGAGCGGAGACCGCCTGCATGGTGACGACGGGCATGGACGGGCGAGCCGGGGCGATCGCCGCCCGACGCCGGCAACTGCGGCGCTGGCAGATGGCCCGCACCTGGGCCCGGCTGATCCGGGAAGCCGAAGCCCTCTGGCACGTGAACGTGCGGGACCTGCGCCGGCTCGGTGCCCTCGAACTGGCCCAGTTGCTGCAGGAGGTGCCCCCCTCCCTGAAGCCCCGCGTGAACCGCTGGCTGGCGGGCTATGGGGCCCTGACCCGCCTGGCATGAGCGATGCGGGCGGGCGTCGTGCAGGCGACAGCGGCGACGGCGATGAGGCTCTCAACTGTGGGCACCGAGGATGTGATGGGATGACTGTCCTGCTCTGGAATCGGCGCCGCCAGATCGGTTGCTGCCTGCTGCTGCAGGCCTCGCTGCTGGGCACGGGTCTGCTGGTGGAGCACTGGTTGGCGCCCACTCCGGTTCCCATCGGAGCCCAGCTGGCTCGAACCGGTGGATGATCCGCACCGCCCCGGGATCTCTGGTGTCGCGCCGGCTCGAGGAACGTCCCGGTGACCTGCCGGGCCATCTCTTCGTTCACGGGGGCCGGCCTCCCACCCGCCTCTCGGTTCTGAGCTTTGAAGCCCAAGGTCCCGTCGAGCGTCAGCTGGCCGGACTTGAGGAGCTCGACCCCTTGCTGGCGGGTGGGGCGCCCCTCTGGGTGCGGGTTCAGGGCCAGGCCGATCCGCAGCTGATCCGCTCGGTGCTCCAGAGCCTGGCCGTTCCACCCATCTTTCATGCCCCCTTGATCGACACGCCCCAGCGCACCCGCGTGGACGCCGTCGACGACGTGGTGCTGGTGGTGATGCACCGGCTGAGTTTCTCGAGAACACCGGCCCATCTGATCTCCGAGCAGGTGGGGGTGCTGCTGATGCCCAACCTGCTGCTCAGCCTTGAGGAAGCCCCCAAGCCCCAAGCCTTCCCGGAACTCACCGACTGGCTGACCACCCTGCAGCCTCCCCCGGCGGCGGCCGACCTCGATGACCTGTTGCACTTTCTCCTCGACGAACTGCTCGATGAGCTGTTCCCCATGCTCGAACAGCTGGCCGACCTGCTCGACAGCCTGGAGGAGGCCGCCCTGCGCAGTCCGAGGGCCAGCCTGCTGAATCGCACCTACCAGGTCCGGGCCAGCCTGCGCCAGATCCGCAGCCAGGTTTGGCCGCTGCGGCACCAGATCATGATCCTGCTGCGCCAGAACCAGCGGCTGCTGGGGGTGGAGGCCATGCATGGCTTCCGGGACATGGAACAGCAGGTCTCGATGATCTTCGAGAACGGCGAACTGCTACGCCACCAGTGTGATGCTGTCACCGATGCCTACATGGCCAGCATGGGGAATCGCATGAATCAGGTGATGAAGACTCTCACCATCGTTTCGACCATCTTCGCTCCGCTGACCTTTATGGCCGGCATCTACGGCATGAACTTCCGCAACATGCCCGAACTGAACTGGAGATACGGCTATTTCATCGTGCTGCTGCTGATGGCGTTGATCGCCCTGCTCCAGAGTTTCTGGCTGTGGCGGCGCGGCTGGTTCGAAGACTGGACGGCGATGCGACCGGGCAGCGGGCCGGGCCCGCGCTCCTAGGGGGCCCGGCGGCGCCGTTCGCGACTGGCCTTGGATCGGCAGCTGCTGGAGCAGTAGCGCGCATCGCACCGCCGGGCCAGGAACGGCTCCCCGCAGCGCAGGCAATCCCGCTCGATCAGCTGGCCGGCGGGGCTGCGTCGCAGCAGGCGCATCCAGCGACCGCCCTGGGGACCCAGGGCCAGATCCAGCCCGTAGCCCTGCCGGAGCAGGGTGGCCGCGTCCGCATACCCCAGCGCCTCCGCCAGGATCGGGCCGTCCTCAGCCATGGTCTCCAGCAGCTGCAGGACGCGGTAGCCCTCGCTCCAGATCCAGCGGCGGCGCTCACGCACCAACTCCGGCCAGCGCTCCGGCGGCAGATGGCGGGCCGAATCGCCGATCTCGATCGGACTGCTGTCGCCTTGATCGAGCATCGCGACCCTGCCGGTGGTGCCTGTGGGGAAGCCTATGGGCTGAATCAGTCACAACCCAGCCCTAATCCGCCGTTAACCGTGGAGGTGGCTGCCCCCGCCCACAGTGGGCCGGGCGGGCCCCCCTCCATGCCAACCCTGCTCCCTCCGCTCCCCACCCGTCGTCTGGCCGTTCGAGGGATCGCCGCCTTCACGGCCGGCATGTCCGCCGCCACCCTGCTGGCCACGGTGGGGCTGACCCCCGCAGCCCCGGCCCAGAGCAAGGACGGCCAGATCCGCATCAGTGGCTCCAGCACGGTGTTTCCGATCACCACGGCCGCCATCGCCAGCTTCCGCCGCACCAACGCCGGCCGGGCCGTTCGCTTCGACCTCCAGGAGACCGGCACCAGCGCGGGGTTTCGCGAGTTCTGCTCCGGGGCCGTTCCGATCAGCAATGCCTCCAGACCGATCAACACCCAGGAGCTGAAGGCCTGTACGGCCAGGGGAATCCGCTTCATCGAACTGCCGATCGCCTTCGATGCCATCACGGTGGCGGTGAACCCCCGCAATGACTGGGTCAGCGCGATCAGCCTGAAAGAACTCTCCAGACTGTGGAACAAGCAGGCCCAGGGAACCGTGATGCGCTGGAACCAGGTGAACATCGACTGGCCAGCCCGGCCGATCCGGCTCTGCGGTCCTGGCCAGGACTCGGGCACCTACGAGTATTTCAACAAAGCGATTAACGGATCCGCCGGCAACAGCCGTCGCGACGTCACCACCAGCGAGGACGATGCGGTGCTGGTTCGCTGCGTGGCCAGCCAGCCCAACGCCCTGGGATATTTCGGTTTCGGCTGGTACAGCGCCAATCGCCATCGTCTCCGGGCCCTCGCCGTGGCCGGCCCCAGGGGCCCGGTCCTCCCGTCCCTGGAGACCGTCCAGAAGGAGCAGTACACCCCGCTCTCCAGACCGCTCTTTCTATATGTGAACAACCAGGCCATGCTCTCGCGGGCGGATGTGCGCCGTTTCGTGACGCATTACGTCAAGACCGGGCCGAAGCTTGTGGCGGAGGCCCGCTTCATTCCCCTGCCCAGCACCACCTACCGCCTGGTGGAAACGAAGCTATATCGCCACGTGCTGGGAACCTCCTTCGGAGGCGATCTGCCCGTCGGGCTCACGATCAGCCAGGCCCTGGCCCGCAGCTTCCGGGAACTGCGCCAGCCCCAGGCGCGCTGAGCGCCGCGCTACAGAGGATGGAGGGCTGAGCCGCCCCTCACGGCGGAGGACCGGCATGGATCAGGGTATGGATCACACTCCCGAAGGGTCTGCCCAGGCCAGTGGCCCCTATGCCGCCGATCTGATCCGGACCCAGACGCGGCGCCTGGGAAAACTGCAACCGGACGTTCTTGCCGACGAGGACCCCGAGCCCCTGCATCAGCTGCGGGTCAGCCTGCGACGGCTGCGCACAGCCCTCGGCCAGTTCGCTCCCGCCCTGGATCTGCCGGAGGGCATCAGTGATCGGCGCATCGCCCGGGTGGCTCGGCGCACGGGCCTCTGCCGCGACCTCGACGTGCTGCGCCAGCGACTGGTTGGGGACCTGACCCCCCACCTGCCGGAGTCCGAGCGCAGGGCCCTGCGGCCCATGCTCAAGCGGCTGGGGCGGGATCGGCGCCTCGCCTTCGAGGGCCTGACGGAGGGATTGCGCAGCGCTGCCTACCTGAAGCTGCTGGCCCGTCTGAACCAATGGCAGGCCGGCCCCCGCTTCACGGCCCTCGGCGCCCTGCCGGTTGAGCCGTGGCTGTTCGAATGGCAGGCCCAGGTGTCCGCCGGTCTGTTCCTCCATCCGGGTTGGTTCACGGCGGATCCGCAGGCCAGCGAGCTGCATGACCTTCGCAAGCGGATCAAGGGGGTCCGTTACGCCCTGGAGAACCTGGAACCCTTCGCCGGCGCCGGGCTGGCCGGCTGGATCGGAGAGCTTCGCCGATGCCAGGACAGTCTTGGTGACCTGCACGACC
Organism: uncultured bacterium; assembly: GCA_964352195.1. Lineage (GTDB taxonomy): Bacteria > Cyanobacteriota > Cyanobacteriia > PCC-6307 > Cyanobiaceae > CAYGQY01. The sequence goes on along the minus strand of CAYGQY010000013.1, from coordinate 5,619 downwards.
TGCAGGTGCTCAGCGAGGCCCTCGAGGATCAGCTCGACGGCAAACGGCTGGGCTGCCTGCCCGTTCTGCTGGAGGGGATCGCCGCCCGGACACGGGCCCGCTGGCAGGACTGGCAGCAGCAGAACCGCTCCCTGCGCTCCGATCCCAGCCGCCGGGCTCTGTACGAGGCCCTGCTGGGGGTGGGATGACACCCAGTCCTCCGGAGGCCTGCGGCGCCACGATCTGTACCGTTTCAGGGTCCGGGCCCGCCTGCAGATGTCACCGGCTCGGGAACTGCTGATCCGCGCCCCGCTGGCCTCCCTCCTGATCACCCTGTCGGGGATCAGCGGGGCCTGCTCCCTCTCCCCCCCGGCCGAGCCCCTGCTGATCGGGGCGGCAGCCAGCCTTTCCGGTCCGCTGCAGGAGATCGCGCCGGTGCAGGCCTCCTCTTCTGGAGAAGCCCTCCCCCAGTTCCACTTCGCCTCATCCGGCACGCTGCAGCAGCAGCTTCTCCAAGGGGCCCCGCTGGACGTGTTCCTCTCCGCCGGGGAGCGGCAGATGGAGGCTCTCCAGACCGCCGGGCTGCTGCTGGAGGGATCCCACCGGGAGCTGTTCGGCAACCGCCTTGTACTGGTGGTGCCGGCGAGGGCTCCATCCGCAGCCCTCGCCCTCCCCGACCTGGGCCGCGCCTCCATCCGGCGCATCGCCATCGGAGAGGCCGGCGTGCCCGCCGGGGACTATGCCCGGCAGACGCTGGCCAGCTTCGGCCTCACGGCCGCGGTGCAGGACCGGTTGGTACCGCTCGCCTCGGCGCGGGCGGTGGCCCGGGCCGTGGCGAGCGGTGACGCCGATGCGGGATTCGTCTACGCCAGTGATGCCGCTGCCAGCAGCCGGCTGCGGGTGAGCGCGGTAGTGCCCCAGAGCAGCCATGCCCCCATCCGCTACAGCGGAGCGGTGCTCCGCTCGAGCCCCCATCCGGAGCGGGCCGGCGCCTACCTGGATGCCCTCACGCTCCCTGCCGCCAGCGGGGTGCTCCGTCGCCATGGCTTCCTGACCCTGGCCCCCAGCGGCGGGACTGGACCGTGACGGCGCCCCTCCCCAGCCTCTCCCCCCTCTGGCTCTCCCTGCGCAGCGCCGCTCTGGCCGTTGTCCTCGTGGCTCCCCTGGGCCTGCTGGCGGCGCGGCAGGTGAGCCGCTGGCAGGGGTCCCGGCGGGCCGGCGCCGATCTGCTGCTGCTCTCCCCCCTGGTGCTGCCACCCACCGTGGTGGGATTCCTCCTGCTGCAGGTGGTGGGTCGCTACGGCCCGCTCGGCGCGCTGCTGGCCCGCTTCGACCTGGAAGTCGTGTTCGCCTGGCCCGCTGTCGTGCTGAGCGCCGCGGTGGTGTCTTTCCCCCTGATGTACCGCACCCTGCTGGGGGCCCTGGATCAGCTGGATCCATCCCTGGAAGCGGTGGCCCGCAGCCTGGGGGCCGGGCCCTGGCGGCTGCTCCGTCAGATCACGCTGCCGCTGGTACGGCCGGGCCTGCTCGCCGGGATCAGCCTGAGCTATGCCCGGGCGCTGGGGGAGTTCGGCACGACCTTGATGCTGGCCGGCAACATCCCGGGCCGCACCCAGACCCTCCCCCTGGCCCTCTTCGCAGCCGTCGACGCCGGAGATCGGCGGCTGGCCTGGTTCTGGACCGTGCTGGTGCTCGGGCTCAATGCCCTCTGCCTCGTGTTGGTGCAGCAGCTGCTGACCCGTCCCTGGATCCGCCACGCCGCACCCTCACGCGCGGGGGAGTCCGTCCCGCTGCCGCGTCCGCGACCGACCCTCGCGGCCCAACCGCCCGCCCGGGAGTCCGGAACGGCCGGTCGGCCCTTCTCCCTTCAGGTCGACCTGGAACGCCGCCACGCTTCCTTCCAGCTGCGCCTGTGCTTCGAGACCGGCCACCGGCATCTGGCGATCCTGGGCGCTTCGGGCGCCGGCAAGAGCCTCCTGCTGCGCTGTCTGGCCGGCCTGGAGCGTCCTGACCGTGGCCGCATCTGCCTGAACGGAGCGGTGCTGTTCGACAGCTCCAGCGGGCTGAACAAGCCGCTGGAGCAGCGGCGCATCGCCGTTGTCGTCCAGAACAATGCACTCTTCCCCCATCTCACGGTGGCCCAGAACGTGGGCTTCGGCCTGGCCCATCTGCCGGTTCGCCAGCGACAGCAGCGGGTGGCGGCCCAGCTGGAGGCCGTGCAGCTGCTAGCGCTGGCCCGTCAGCTCCCCCACCAGCTCTCCGGGGGACAGCAGCAGCGGGTCGCCCTGGCACGGGCCCTGGCGTTCGAGCCCCAGCTGCTCCTCCTTGATGAACCGCTCTCCTCCCAGGACAGCCACCTGCGGCGGCAGTTGCAGCAACTGATGCGGGAGCAGCTGGCGTTCACCGCTGTGCCCTCCCTGCTCGTCACCCACGACATTGATGAGGCCTATCGGCTGGCCGACGAGCTGGTCGTGATCGACGGCGGCCGGCTGCTGATCCAGGGGCCCAGGCGGGCCGTGTTCGATCAGCCCGGTTCCGTCACGGCGGCGCGCCTCACCGGCTGCAAGAACATCACCCCCATCACCTGGTGCTCGCCCCACCGGGTCTGGGCACCGGCCTGGGGCATCGAGCTGTGGCGGCAGCGACCCTGGGAACGGGGCACGACCCACGTGGGGCTGCGGGCCAATCACCTGGAGCTTCGATCCGCCGCGGAGGGCGGAGGACGTCCGCGGCCCAACGCCTGGCCCTGTCAGGTGGTCAGCCTCAACGACGGCGCCCTGCGGGTTTCGCTCCACCTCCACTGCCACGGAGCGGCGGATCGGGCGGCGGATGGAGCGGGTCACGATGCCATGGAGCCGATTCAGGTGGAGATGGATGCCGAAGCCTGGCTCCGGCTGGCCGGCTCGCCGGAGGACCTGGTCCTCTCCATCCCGGACACCCGGGTGATGCCGCTGACCGCGTGAACCGGGGGGTCACGGGGCCGGCCGGGGAGGGGTGATGCCGGCTGGCTCAGGAGGCGTCCGCCACCTCCTGAGGGTGGAAGTACTCCCAGATCTGACTCGCCAGGGCCGGACCCACGCCCGGCGCGGCGGCGATCTGCTCGGGGCTGGCCAGCTGGATGGCATCGATGGAGCGGAAGTGGCCCAGCAGCTCCTTCACCCGCTTCGGGCCCAGCCCCGGGATGTCCGAAAGACGGGAGCGTTTCATCCGCTCCCCGCGCTGCTGGCGGTGGTAGCTGACCGCAAAGCGGTGGGCCTCATCGCGCAGCCGCCGGAGCAGCAGCAGACCGAGCTGGTCCGGTTCGCTCTCCACGGGCTCGCTGGACCCCGGCAGAAACACCTCCTCCCGCTGCTTGGCCAGGGAGCAGACCACCAGCTCCCCGTGCAGGTCGAGCTCCCGCAGGGCCTCCATCACGGCGGAGAGCTGGCCCTTGCCGCCATCGATCATCACCACATCGGGCCAGTCCGTCAGGCCATCGGTGCTCAGGGCGCTGCCGGCCGACCGGCGCAGCGCGGCCAGGTCGGCCCCACCCGCCTTGGCCTGGGACCAGCGACGGAAGCGACGGCGCATGATCTCGGCCATCGCCATGAAGTCGTCGGAGTGGCCGGCTGTGATGCTGCTGCTCTGGATCCGGTACTTGCGGTAGTGCTGCCGGGCCGGCAGCCCGTCGACGAAGACCACCTGGGAGGCAACGGCGTCACTGCCCTGGATGTGGCTGATGTCGAACCCCTCGATCCGGCGCGGAGGCTCGGCCAGGTCCAGGAGCTGGGCCAGGTCTTCGGTGGCCAGCTGGTGCTGCTCGGCGCTGCGCTGGGCCCTGGCCAGCTCAAAGGCCGCGTTGCGCTCCACCAGCTCGATCAGCTCGGCCTTCTGTTGCCGCTGGGGATGGAGCAGTCGGACCCGCCGGCCCCGCCGTTCACCGAGCCACTCCTCCACCAGCTCCTGCTTCGGCAGCCGGTGCTGCACGAGCACCTCCGGCGGAATCTCCACCGGCTCCACCTGGCCGTAGTGCTCCTCCAGCACCCGCTGCAGGATCTCGCCCGGTGCGGCGATGCCGGCGTCGGCGGTGTACCCCAGGCGGCCCACCAGCTTGCCCGCCCGCATCTGGAACAGCTGCACCGCCGCCACCCGCTGGTCCGCCGCCAGGGCCAGCACATCCCGCGACACCGTGGCGTCGGGCAGGGCCATCTTCTGGTCGGCGGTGAGCTGCTCGAGGCCCTGCAGCTGATCGCGCACCCGGGCCGCCTGCTCAAAATCGAGCCGCTCGGCGTAGCGCTCCATCTGGCCACGCAGCAGCACCAACAGCTCGTCGCTGCGGCCCTGGAACACCATCGCCACCTTGCGCAGAGTGCGCTGGTAGTCGTCCGGGCTGATCTTCTCCTGGCAGACCCCCGGACAGCGGCCGATGTCGAAGTTGAGGCAGGTGCGGTCGCGGTGCAGGGGCTGGGGCCGCTGGCGCAGGGGAAACACCCGCTTGACCAGGAACAGGGTGCGGCGCAGCAGCCCCACATCCACATAGGGCCCGTAGAAGCGGTCGAGCGGACTGCGCAGGCGGCGGCGGCGGGTGATGAAGATGCGCGGATAGGGTTCGCTCCAGGTGATGCAGAGGTAGGGATATTTCTTGTCGTCCTTGAGCAGCACGTTGAAGTGCGGCTGATGCGCCTTGATCAGGTTGGATTCCAGCGCCAGCGCTTCAGCGTCGCTATCGGTGACGATGAATTCGATCTCGCAGACCTGCCGCACCATCAGGCCGATGCGGGGGCTCAGATCGTGGGACTCGCGAAAGTAGCTGCGCACCCGGCTGCGCAGGCTCTTCGACTTACCGATGTAGAGGATGCGGTCGTCGGCGTCGCGCAGGAGGTAGCAGCCTGGTTCGGCCGGCAGCTCCTTCAGCCGCTGCTCCAGCCGGAGGGGATCCCTGAGCAGCGGCGCCGCGATTGCTCCCACGTCACGCCCCTCCGGCCGCAGTGGCCTCAGCCGCCGTACTGCCAGCCGGTGGCGGCCAGCTCGAGGGCGGCACCGTCCTGATGGAGCACGGCGCTCTTCACTTCCGCCACGAACACGGTGTGATCGCCGTGGGCCACCTGGCCCACCAGCACACATTCCACCGCGCCGAGCGCGTCATCGAGGATCGGCAGGCCGAGGGGGCCGAGCTGGAAGGGGGCGGCATCGAAGCGACCGCCCATCCCTTTCTGCGGCTTGAAGAACACGGCGGCCAGATCCTTCTGTCCGGCCGCGAGGATGTTGAGCGAGAAGCGTCCGGTGCGCTGAATCATGCCGTTGCTGCTGGAATCGGCCCGCACCGCCATCACCACCAGCGGCGGTTCGAAGGAGCCCTGGGTCACCCAGCTGGCGGTGAAACCGTTCACCTCATCCCCCTCCGCCACACCGCAGATGAACACCCCATGGGGGATCTTCCGGAGCAGGGTCTTCTTCGCCGCCGCATCCAGGCTGGGGCCGGCGGTGGCCGGGGAACGGGCGTCTGGGGCCATCGAAGAGCGTGGGCGGGGACACCTGACTCTAGGCATCGCGATCCGCCCCCCTGCCCCTGATCCCGCCGGAGCCTCCATAGGATCCCCGCCCGGGCGTCACCGGCCTCCGGCGCGACCACCCAAGCGACCACCGACGCGTCCCCCCGCC
>CAYGQY010000012.1:13254-14389 GCA_964352195.1 uncultured bacterium | reverse complement strand
CAGCTGCAGTGGCTGCACCAGACCAGCGGCAGCGTGCTGGCCCTGGCGGGCAGCGGCACCGCCGCCATGGAGGCTGGAATCATCAACGTGCTCAGCAAGGGCGACACCGTGCTCTGCGGTGACAACGGCAAGTTCGGCGAGCGCTGGGTGAAGGTGGCGAAGGCCTACGGGCTCGAGGTGGAGGTGGTGAAGGCCGAGTGGGGCCAGCCGCTGGATCCCGAGGCCTTCCGCGCCGTTCTGGAGGCCGACACCGCCAAGCGCATCCGCGCGGTGATCCTCACCCACTCGGAAACCTCCACCGGGGTGATCAACGACCTGGAGGCCATCGCCGGCCACGTGCGCGCCCACGGCACCGCGCTCACCATTGCCGATTGCGTCACCAGCCTCGGCGCCTGCGACGTGCCCATGGACCGCTGGGGCCTCGATGTGGTGGGCTCCGGCTCCCAGAAGGGGTACATGATGCCGCCGGGCCTGGGCTTCGTGGCCATGGGCGAGCGGGCCTGGACGGCCTACGAGCGCTCGGACCTGCCGAAGTTCTATCTGGACCTCGGCAAATACCGCAAATCGGCCGCGGCCGACAGCAATCCCTTCACCCCGCCGGTGAATCTCTACTTCGCCCTGGAGGCCGCCCTGGGGATGATGATGCAGGAGGGCCTGGAGGCGATCTTCGCCCGCCATGCCCGCCACCGCAGCGCGGCCCAGGCCGGCATGAAGGGGATGGGGCTGCGGCTCTATGCCGCCGAGGGCCATGGCAGCCCGGCGATCACGGCCGTGGCTCCCGAGGGCGTCGACGCCGAGGTGCTGCGCAAGGCCGTGAAGGAGCGCTTCGACATCCTGCTGGCCGGCGGCCAGGACCATCTCAAGGGCAAGGTGTTCCGCATCGGCCACCTCGGCTTCGTGGCGGATCGCGACGTGCTCACCGCAGTCGCGGCGATCGAGGCCACCCTGCAGGGCCTGGGCCTGCTGCGGGGAACGGCGGGGGCCGGCGTGGCCGCCTGCGCGGCGGCCCTGGCCGGCTGAGCCGCCGCGCAGGCGGCAGAGACTGGCAAGGGGGGGACCTTGACCCTTGCTAGTCTCAACAAGCCAACAACGCAGACAACATCAGGACGCCTGAGTTGGCTACACCTTGCGGGTG
>CAYGQY010000012.1:1410-13244 GCA_964352195.1 uncultured bacterium | reverse complement strand
GGAGTGGCGGCCTGCGCGGCGGCCCTTGCCGCCTGAGCCACCAAGGCAGCAGCAGAGACTGGCAGGGAAACACCATGACCCTTGCTAGTCTCGCCAAGCCAACAACGCAGACAGCATCAGGACGCCTGAGTTGGCTACACCTTGCGGGTGTAATTCAGTGGTAGAATGTCAGCTTCCCAAGCTGAACGTCGCCGGTTCGAGTCCGGTCACCCGCTTCTAGTCCAGGCCTAAGAAATCCCCCACAAAGCCAGTCAGGCACTGGCTTTAGGGATGCCAGCGGCTGACTGCTCCTGACAGGACGTGCCAGGCTGTAGGGCCGACCTTCTCACAGACCTTCTCACATGGCTGAGGCAGCCCCCTGGGAGATCGCCATCCGCGTCGAGACAGCTCATGCCTTGTCCCGCAAGGGATGTCCGAGGGGTTGGGCCCTCACAGAGCACCGAGGCTTCGCCAGGCTCAACATCACGGCCAAAGCAGGCGGCGGCAAACGGCGCCAGATACAACTTCCAATTCCCTGGCACTTCGACAACGCCAAGAAGATTGGCGAAGCTGTTAGCAAGATCTACGACGATTTCAGCAGCGGGATAGAGCCAGAGCTGGCAGCGAAGAAGATCAACTTCTCTTCTCCAGGGGAAGAAGATCGCGGTTCCGATACCAACAGCAAGGGAGATCCTTCGCTGCAAACAGACTGGAACGAGTTGATCGAGCACTACCGCGAGCACAAGATCCGCAGTGGTGAAATCAAGGCCTCGACCTGGACAAGGGTGCACCGCCACCACATGAAGCTTGTGTCGGAAGCGGTCACCTCCCGCCAACCTCCCCGCAGCGCGGTCCAGCTGCTCGATCGCCTGACCTTCCACTGGGCTGACAAGCCAGGGGGGCGAACCCGTCAGATCCAGATGCAGGCCACCTCAGCCCTGCTCCGCTGGGCGGTCGCTCAGGGCCAACTCTCGGCAGCCAGCTGGGAGCCACCAACTGACCTGAGCCCTTTCGTGGGGCGCTCTCGAATAGCGAAGGCCGTCACGACCCCCCTGGAGGTGGAGCACATCCTGGCCTTGGTCCGCGCCCTGCCCGATCAACGCTGGCGGCTCGGCTTCAAGCTGATGGCCGCCTATGGCCTCCGCCCTGAGGAGCTGCAGCACCTGCAGCTTCGTGATGGGCGCCTGTGGTGCACCTATGAAAAGGTGGCCTCCCGCGGCAAGACCAAGCCCCGTGCCCTGCGACTGCTGCCCTGCGATGACTGGGCAGCCGACTGGAAGCTGGTCGAACGGTTTTCCCCCGACGACCTGCCTCCGATGAGGGCGGGCTTCGGGGGGAACGATTTCGGACAGTACCTGCGCCGGCGCTCCCTCTGGGAGAAGCTCCGCCAGGAGTACGAGGCCAAGGGGGAGAAGCTCGTGCCCTACTCCTGCCGGCACGGCTACGCCCACCGGGCCCATGTGATCTGCGACCTGCCTCCCAAGGTGGTGGCCGCGGCGATGGGGCACAGCGTGCAGACCCACTTGGCCGCCTACAGCCGCTGGTGCGGGGATGACGTGGTGGACGATGCCTTCGCCAGGGCTGAACAACGGTTGCAGGCAAACTGACTCCGGTCAGACCTCTACCAAGCAGCCCCGCGGCCAGTGAGTATCTGCGCCCATCTGTAGCTTTGGCAACATTGAGCAGGGGCGTGGCCAATCCACGCAGCGACTGATTTGTAACTCTTATATCGGGAGGCGCAGCCAGAAGGCGCGCCTTGCCTGCAGACGTGCTAAGAAAAATAAAAACGAATTACGTCTAGAGGCTCCAAATGAAAACAAGTTCTGAATTAGACGAATTCTTGATCGGCCTAGGGGCCAATGGGATGAGCTCCGAAGGGCTTTCGACAATCGAAAGTTACATACGTTCTTGCTGGGACAAAGGTGTCGAAGTCGCATTAGACCCATCACTTCAGGAAGTTTACGGAACCTATAACCCAGTAACAAACGTCCTGACCATTGGCGCGCCTGCCCTGTCCGACAACATACAGCTAATAGAGACATTCGAGCATGAGTTTATACACGTCCTCCAAGATGAGATTGACGGCTTGGATAATTCAACCATGACGCCGCTTGGACTACCAGCAAATTGTGAAGGTTTTCAGGTCGTTAGCGCTGTCTACTCTACGTCTGATCCAAGCATCCAAGCATTAGAGCTGGAAGCACATAGCACCGAGCATGCGCTCGACAATCCAGAAAGCATTTACATGCGAGCCGCTTCACCAATTGAGCAACAACTCGCCGTTTCTTATGTCGCAGAGGGACTTGATCCGCTAGAAGCTAGTCTTCAAGCATCCTTGGATGCTCCACTCCTGGAAAGCCTGATTGGGTGATGACTGCCGATTCCTAGTCGCAATGGAAAACAGCAATTCAGATGTCACTGAATTCACCGAAAGCATCGAACTCTCGTTAGGCCACTCCAGCGGGGCCGATTCCGCCACTTCTGACACAGAGCCAATGGCTTCAGCACCCGATTCACTTGAAATTATCCAACTTGCAAAAAATGGTCACGCTTTTCAATCAAAAGACGTTCTTCAAGCCATTGTTGAAAAAGAGAAGCGACGTATCAAGGACGAACAGATGGCCTGGAGAATCGGCGGAGCCATTATTGGAGGCCTTCTCGGATTAGGAGACGGGTTTGATATCGGCGATGTCTTTATGGGTTTAGCATTTTCTAACTTGGGAGGGCTTGGCCATCAGGTGGCCTCGCGCGAGCAGATGGAATTTTTGGAGAAATGCAAAGCCGCTTGGATTGTTACAGCGGGATCTCCGATGGAATTAGCCAGTCGGATCGGGCAAGCTCGGTCTAGGGTCATCGCATATAGCGATGGATGGCAAACTCCTTTAATCTTTAATCATCATCAAGGGCCCAGGGGTGACTACTTAGTTCCACTTGGCCTAGCACATCAGCATGCGCGTGGCTTTCTGCAGGATGACAGCAGGCAGGCGATGGCGGAAACATTTGAGCAAAATGACTTCATGATTCTCGCAAGTCAACTCTATCCTGCCCCTGACAGCGCAATAAGACTGGATAGCATCCGCAAGATCAGCAAAGAGCAAGCAACCGAGATGGATGGCTACGCAGATTCCTTCGTCCAGCATGCCGAGCCTGTCGTCGTTGAGATAGAAGGGCAGCAAGCAGTTGTCTATCGAGTTCCTATTCCAGTCCACAGTGACTACTAGCACAATGAACCTTCCGGACAAAGACGAATACCAACGGATGCGCAAGTCGCTGCGCAAAGCTGCAATCGATAGAAATGCAAAAACTGCTCTTGTTTTGGGGGCGGCCGCGAGTGGAGCACTCTTCGGTCTTACTGGCCTTGCGATTACAGCCACAGGCGCAACAATTGCCATCTCGGTTGTCAAGTGGAGGCAAGACCGCGCCAACTGAAGCCACAAATCCGCGTAGGCACTTCGTTCGAAGTATGTCCCATTTTGAGATCTCATATACCTAGATTTCTTTTGCTCCAGCCGGTGATTGTGGCCTCGACGTTCTCCAGTTGCCACTGCAGCGGCCCCCGGCCCTGGGTGCAGCCCCAGCGGCGGTAATGCTTGCCGGGTCGCAGAACCCCCCGCAGCCGCAGCTGGCGGAGGGTTTCGCGGCTCATACCCAGCGCTTCGCAGGCCTCGGCGGTGCTGACCCAGACCCGCTGACGACCAGATGTGGGTGGTGTGGTCTGACTGTCCATCAGGCCAGCTCCCGCACCACGTCAATAACGGCAGGGTTCCAGAGGATCTGGTACCCGCTGTGGCCATGGCGGCAGTAAGGCATGGACTCGGCCCACTCCTGGCCCCGATCCGTCAGCTCCCATTCATCGCGGGCGTTGCGGACCTGTAAGCCCCAGGTCGCCAGGTGCTGATTCATCACCCGGGCCGACATGCCCAGGCGCCGGCCCAACTGGGTTGCATTGAGTGAACAGATGGGCTCCTCGGCTGCCGGCAAGGCCCGACGCAGGGTCTCCACCGCCAGGCCGGTGTTCTCCTGGATGCAGGTGAGCGTGGCGGCCATGGCGATGCCGGCCTTCACACCAGGGACCTGGGCGATGGCTTGACCGATCAGCAGTAGGGCGCCAACGCTGTCCTGCTTGTCTGATGGCAAGGACGCCGGTGGCGGCACGATGCCGGGCACGGCATAGCTCCCCGTGCGGCGGATCGCCGGCAGCACCTCGTGGGTCACCCAGCGCTTGAAGCGTTGGGTCTCCTTCTTGCGGCTGCCCATCACGAGGCTGTAGAGGCCAGGCTCGTTGACGGTGGACATGATCTGCTCTCCGCCAGGGGTCGGAATTGAATTCCGACCCTTCTCGTCCTCCTCCAAACGCCCAAGGGCCTTGTGGGTATCGGGGAGATGGAGGGCCCCGCAGACATCTGCGGCAACGAACCAGGGTTCGCCTTGCTCGTCGGAAAAGACCCGGATTTGGCGGCCCTCAAAATCGAAGGGCACCAGGGATGAAGCGGCGCTGGTCATCGGCCTGAAGACAGTGTGACGGTGAAAGGCCCGCCGACGTCAGTGCCGGTATCAGGGCGGAAGTCGTTGGTGGATCTGGCCGGAGACAGCCGCGGCGGCACGGGCCCGGCGATCACCAGCAGCAGGGTGCTGAGCTGAAAGAGCAGTACGAGCAGCACGAGGTTGCGCAGGGCGCTCAGGCTGCTGACGTTGACCGTGATGATGGGCCGGCGACTACGACAGAAGGCAGGCAGCTGGGGACGGGGTCCGGCGGCCCCGTTGCTGCGGATGTGCGGCGCTCCCATCAGAAAGGTGCCTCGTCGTCATCCTCGACAGCCCAACCGGTAGTGCTTCCAGAATCTGAGCCACTACCTGTGGTGTATCCGTCCAACTCATCAAATCCATCGGTGGGATCGACCTGCTCGTAGGGAACGAACTCGACCACCTGGATGGCACGGGGCTGGAAGGTCATGCCGCAGCCGTTCTCCCCATCCCAGTCGTAGATGTCGAAGGCAACGATCACCTTCGAGCCGTTGCCGATGGCGGCCCCATCCCAGGGCTGCTTCTTGGCATCGACGATGCGGGGACCTTCCGAGAGGGAACCGTCGCGCCGCTGGAATTGCGGCACCTTGAAGCGCACCACGGTGAGGTCGCTGGGCTTCTCCTTGTCGGCTTTCCAGGGGAAGCCCTTCTCGGCGCGGCGCTTGCGGCTGCCGTGCAAAGCGATGAACTGGTCCTCCATCGCCAGCAGGAAGGACTGGGCCTTCTCGTCGTTGTTGGGGAGCAGCAGATCGCAGGTCCAGGCCTTGGGCTTGCTCCTGTCGAGCTGGTGGCGAGGGGTGATCAGGTGGGCCCAGCGCACTTCGGCGAGGGGGGTGCGGAAGATGTCCTTAGCCATGGGCTGAATCGGAATGAATGGTGGAAACGGGGTGTTGATCGAACGGGGGTAGGGGCGGCAGACCGAAGCGCTCACGCAGCAGGTGATGCACCGCTCCGCTGGCGGAGAGGTTGTGGAGCTCCATCACTTCGCGGACCCGCAGATACACATCGGTGCGCACCTGGGTCTGGATGAAGTGACGGCCGGCCCGTGAGCGGGGCTGCTCGCCGTAGCGGCGGGGCAGCCGGGGGCGATGGCTCGTGCTCATGGCTCTGCCTGGTCTGGGCCGCTCTCCAGCCCGTGCCCCTGGCACTCCTCGAGGAAGCGGTCGATGAAGGCGCTGTGCTGGTACTGGGTGATGCGGTCACCGATGGAGCGGGCATTGCGGGGCACCTGGAAGTGCTCTCGGAACGCCGTGGTCAGCTCCCGCCGCGCCACCGTCGGAAGAGCAAGGATCCGCTGGTGGGTGGCCTCGATCTCCTGGGCTGTCAGGGGCTCCAGGGCGACATCGATCTCCGATGCGGCACTGGCCTGCTTCTGCTGCGAAGGCTGGGCAGAACCCTCAGGGCCACAGGCGCCCTGATCACCTTCACACCCGAGCTCGGATGACTGACCGGGCCCAGGCTCTACAGGCTTAGCCTGCTTGGCCAGAGGAATACCCAGGAGCATGGCCAACATCCAGCCGGAGGCCTGCAGCGGGTCGTCGACCTCGTCGGCCCACTCCTCACTGCTGACCTCTGCGCCACCGCAATGCATCACGGTGACGCGCAGCTTGTGGCGCCCTCGGATGTCGATCAGCTGGGCGGTGAAGGCAAGGCCACGGGCAAAGGCCGGCCTGGCCGCTTCGACCACTGCAACCAGATCAAGGGATGGAACGGCCTGCACCTGTTCCTGAAAGGAGGCCAGGGCGGCCGTGAGGGCGCGCTCGGCGCTGCCCTTTTCACCGAGCAGCTCAAGGGCGTCGGCTGGCACGCCTGCGCGCGCCGGAGATTGCGTCATGGGGGCCGAGGGTCGGGCTCGTGCTGACTGGCCTCAGCTTAGCGGCTTGCTAACGCAAGGCGCAACCAACACACAGGCTCGCATTCGTCCGGGTCAACTCATGGCCGATTCCAGACGGTCTGATCAGGGCAGGAGATGCTTCTTCTCCCAGTCATGGATCCATTGCTCAGGCAGGAAGTCTTCGCCATCCACCCACAGCTGGGCCAGCTCGACCGAGCTGTAGTCATCAATGGCCAGCACCTCTGAGAAGCGCTTCTGATGCTCGGAGGGAACGGACTGAACCAGCTGCTCCAGGGCCTCGGTGACGTCGAGGCCGTTCTCCTTGATCACACGGCGAACGTGCTGGCGCCACTTCTGACAGATCTCCTCAGCTCGTCTGGATGTCAGGGTCGGGGCGGGCGCGCTCTGATAGGTACGAGGGACCGGCACATAGCCGATGTAGCAGCTCCAGAAATCGACGGCATCCCAGAGCTTGTCGTCGTCCCCGCGCAGGGGCTCAGCATCCTTCAGCTGGTCCTTGAGGCGCTGGCTTTTGACTCCCGCCCACATCTTGGCCTCGTCATCGAGGCGACGGTTGAGTTCCTCCAGCTGGAAGAAGGCCTTCTGGCGGAGCTCGCCGGCCTTGCCCTGCTCGATCACCGAGAGGTTGCCGTAGGAGATCACCTCAAAGCCGGCCTCAGCGCCCCACTCGCAGGCGGTGTACTGGGTCCAGCCGTTGCGGCGGCGCCAGTTGAGCAGCATCTTCCCGAAAGCCCGGCGGGACTCCTCCTGCCAGTCGAGGACGGCCTGATAGCTGCGCTTGACCGGCTTCTTTACTTGTGCCATAGCCCAATCCTACGCACTGCTTGGCACTGCTAGCCAGAGCTTGTCATGGCTTGGCTGGTTGGTTTCTATGACTGTCTGGCTCGGCCAGGAGCTGCTTGACCTGCTGGCCGGTCAGGATCCGGCCCGTCCGGGCCTGGAAGTGCAGGGCCAGCGTGTACGGGTGAGCAGCGGGATGGCGGCGGGCCAGGGCCTGCAGCTGTCGCCGCAGCTCGGGCCGGCTCATGCCGCTTCCTCGCCCGCTGCCTCCAGATCCAGGGCAGCCTGAGCCTGCTGAATGGTGCGGCAGACGGCAGCCACCCCACCGAGCTGCTCCACCAGCTGCAGAAAGGCCCGTTGTTCGGGGCTGACGACACCGTGGGGTGTCTTGACCTCCAACGCGACGAACTGGGCGATCCGCTGGCCGACCAGCTCGGAGGTGACCACCAGCGAGCGCAGGCCGATCAGATCGCTGCTGCCCTTGCACAGCCCGAAGCGCACAAAGCGCCCCTGCTGATCGACCAGGGCGCCGGTGTTGTTGCGCCAGAGCCGTACCCGCCCGCGGCCGCAGGCCAGGCGGATGCGCTGCTGGATCTCGTGTTCGCTCGGGGAGGAGGCCATGCCTCCTGTTGCCGGACTGGCCGCCGGGTATTGGCATGTATTGGCAGTTCAGCCAATACATGGGCAGTATTGGCTGAACCGTCCCCTCAGCTGATACCTCGAGCGATGGCGCTGCCGAACCTCTGGGGGCTCTACAACCTGCGCTCCTCCCCTTACTTCCAGGCCACCCTGCGGCCCGACACCGAGGCAACGCCGCTCCGCCTGTTTGTGGGCCGGGGGCGGGAGCGGCAACTGCTGCTCACCACCATCGGCAGCAGCCGCAGCTCCAGGCAGGCCCTGGCCGGTAGGCCCGGTATTGGCAAAACCACCTTGGTGCAGGCCGTGAAAGCCGACGCCCGAGAGGCGGGCTACTGGACCTCTGCCGAGATCATCTCTCTCGGCAGCGAAGGCAGCTCAGAAGACCTGCTGGGCCGGTTGCTCAATGGCGCCTACGACGCAGTGCTGGCCAGTTTTCCCGCCGCGGCCGGGCCAGCGGTAGAGGCCGCGCAGCAGCTGGTGCGCAGCTTTCGCCTGCGCGGCGGCGGCTTTTCGGCGTCGGCCTTTGGATTTGGGGCAGGCGGCACGCAAACCGAAAGCGTGTCGACACCACCCAGTGCGCTGGTCCTCGATGGCCCACGGGTGCTGCGGGACCTGCTGGCCTACGCGCAAGAGCAGGGGGCCCAGGGCCTGGTGCTACACCTCAACAACCTTGAAAACCTCAGCGAGGCCGATGCCGGCCGTGCGGCGGAGCTGTTGCGCAGCATCCGCGATCAAGCCCTGCTGCTCGATGGGCTGCACCTGATCGTGGTGGGCACCACAGACGCGGTGCGGACGGTGGTGCAAACCCACACCCAGATCCGTTCGGTGTTCAGCGATCCGCAGGTGCTCCAGCCTCTGGCGTTGGAGGATGTGCAGCAGCTGCTCGCCAACCGCTACGCCTCCCTGCAGCTGGATCTTGCGCATCCCTGGCGCGCGCCGGTGGAAGACGCTGTGGTGGAGCGGCTCTACCAGCTCTTCCGCGGGGATCTACGCGGAATGCTCAAGGCACTGGAGGACGGCATGACGGCGCTGCTGGGGCTGACTGCTGCAGCGACCAGCGCCGGCGTGGCGCCCGTCGGCATGGACGATCTACTGCTGGTGCTGCAGCAGCGCAATCAGCGGGAGTTGGAGGAACAGCTGGGGCCAGCAGCCTGGGAGCGTCTGTTGGCCTGGGGCAACCGTGACCCGGAAGCCATTGAGATCCAGACCGGTCTCAGGGAGCTCTGGGGCATCAGCCAGCCAGCGGTCTCCCAGACCCTGCAACAACTCACCGCCGTTGGCGCCGTGGAAGCCCTGCCCCGCAAGGGGCGTGAGCCGATTCAGTACATGCTCACCGGCACGGCACGGCTGGCTTTTTGACCCTGCTCCACCACGAGAGACGAGGGTCCATATACACCCCAGATATTTGCTGAATGCTGAATACCTGGGGTGTATTTGGAGGGCTGAGCCCCTGGCAAATACCTCATGCCTTGCTGCGCTTCCGAGCGGCCCAGACGTGCCTGGCCCAGCCCGGCTTGTAGCCCCGCTCCTGTTCCCGTTGCAGCAGCTGCTCAAAGGTGCGGCAGCCGGCTGAGGGTGATTGCCGCCGGGGCCGCTGCTGCTGGTTGGGCTTGGGCCGGTGGCGGATTGAACCGCTGATTTCGACCAGCTCGCCGTCGAGCTGCTGGAGCCCACGCCGCTGTTCTTCGCGCTCCTCGCTCAGGAACAGGTGGCCGCAGTCAGGGCAGAGCTGAGCTGCGCTGGGGCAGCTGCAGAAACAGACCGGGCAGTCCTTGATCGGAATCGAGGCGCCGTCCCGCCGGCGGCGCCCGGCAAGGTCCCACTCCCTCTCATCGGTGGGCAGGCCGTGGCGGTGGGCATTGCCGACGTGATCGAGGATCACGGCCTCCTGCTTCCCAGGTGCGGGACGGAGCGCCCGGCCGACCATCTGCAGGTAGAGGCTCAAGGAAGCGGTGGGGCGCATCAGGATCGCGCCGCCCACCGAGGGGATATCGGTGCCCTCGGAAATGATCATGCAGCTGGTGAGCACCTCCACCTCGCCGGTGCCGAGCCCGGCGATCAGGCGTTTGCGCTCCTCGGCTGGGGTGCTGCCGCTGACAGCAGCAGCGCGGATGCCATCTGCACGGAACGCCGTTGCCATCTGCTTGGCATGCTCGATCGTGCAGCAAAAGCAGATGGCAGTGCCCGGGTGCAGCCGGCGTCGGTAGTGCGAGACCGCATCACCGATGGCGGCCCGATCCCCAAAAGCCTGGGCCGCCTGCTCCAGGTCGAACTCGCCCATGCGGCGCCGAAGTTCGGGGCCCTGCCCCTTGCTGTTCCTTGCCCCAGGCCAGGAGAAGACTCTGGGCCGGGCCAGCCAGCCCTGCTCCACTAGCCAGGCCGCTGAGGGCCCCAGCACCAGGGCCTCAAAGAAACCGCCGGCCTCAACGCCCAACCCCTTGCCGTCCAGGCGCTCGGGGGTGGCGGTCTTGCCGATCAGATGGGCCTGGGGCCAGGCCGTGATGATCCGGCCCCAGACGTTGCCGGCCACCAGGTGATGGGCCTCGTCCTGAATGATCAGATCCGGCGGCGGCAGCAATGCCAGACGGCGGGCCACGGTCTGCACCGAGCCCACGGCTACCTGCCGCCCCTGGAGCTGGTGTCCCGGGGCGATCACGTCGGGCTCCAGTCCCCAGGCCCGCACGGTGCCACTGAGCTGCTCGATCAGCTCGGCCCGGTGGGCCAGCACCAGCACCCGGCGGCCCTTGCCGGCCGCGCCGCGGGCGATCGCGCCGATGGTCTGGCCCTTGCCGGCACCGGTGGGCATCACGGCGCAGACCCGGCGGTGGGCCTTGAGGGCGGTGCGGAGGTCGGCCAGCAGCTGCTGCTGGTAGTCGCGCAGAACGATCGGGGCCATCAGGATCACGGGCGATCGGGACAGGGGCTAGCCGTTCGCCATCTCTAGCTCAGGCTAGCGAGACCTGGCCTAGGCCATTAGGCTGTAGTTCACGAGCAAAGCCTTCATGTCCGACTACGCCCTGCCGGTGAGCGTCTCGATCACCCATGAGCAACTGGCCTGGCTCGACGCACGCCGTCGCCACGGCTCCCTGAGCCGCTCGGCCGCCCTGCGCCAGGTGCTGGATGCGGTGATCAACCGTGAGGCCCTGGTGCCCTTGCCTGATCGCGGGTCCACCCCAAGCGCAGCGGTTGCCGGCCAGGGATGGTGAGCCGGACTCCATGGCTTCTGATGCCATTGCCGCGGCCCGATGCCGCTGGCCGGAGATTCTTGCGGCCCTGGCGGGCCTGAGCGACAAGCAGCTCAGCAATCGCCATCAACCCTGCCCCCTGTGCGGCGGCACGGATCGCTACCGCTTTGACGACAAGGACGGCAGCGGCTCCTGGTTCTGCAACCAGTGCGGCGGCAAGGATCAGCGCGGCGGCGCCGGCTCGGGCATGGACCTGCTGATGCGTCGGCAGGGCTGGAGCTTTGTGGAGGCCGCCCGGCAGGTGGAGGCCTTCCTCGGACTGGTGCCTGATGCCAAGGACACCAGTGCCAGCAGGGGCTCAAGCCGAAACGGCAAGCCCTGGCGCATGCCCGATCAGCCTCCCGCTGATGCCCCGCCGCCCGCGCTGAACCGCGGCGCCACCGCCCAGTGGGCCTACCGCAACGCTGCTGGGGAGGTGCTGTTCTGGATCCAGCGGATCCGGCTGCGCAGCGGCGGCAAGGCCTTCCTGCATCGCGTCTGGCTGGACGGGGACTGGCATCGCCCCAGCCGGCGCGACCCCTTCACTTGCGACTGGCCCAGCCCCAGACCGCTCTACCGGCTGCCGGATCTGCTGCAGCGCCCCGAAGCACCGGTGCTGGTGGTGGAGGGGGAGGGCACGGCCGATGCGGCCGCCCAGCTGTTCCCCGAGCATGTGGTGCTGACCTGGCCGAATGGCGCCAAGGCGATCGCCAAGGCGGACTGGACGCCGCTGGCGGGCCGCTCGGTGACCCTCTGGCCTGATGCCGATGCCTCCGGCATGGCCGCGATGGAGAGCCTGGCCGCACTGCTGCAGGCTCTGGACTGCCAGCTGC
>CAYGQY010000012.1:0-1310 GCA_964352195.1 uncultured bacterium | reverse complement strand
CGGCAGCTGGCCAGAGCGGCTCAGCCATGGGAAGCGCCAGAAGGAAGGGGGGATGGCAGTGCTGCTGAAGCCGGTGCCGGTGGAGAAGGCAACGGCGATGACGGCCCTCCCGTGCCGGAGGCAACGGCTGCTCCCCGGCCAGCCGCACCCTTCCTGTGCCTCGGCTACGACGCCGACGCGAACTTCTACCAACCGGGCAGCACCGGCCAGGTGATTCGCCTGCCCCGCGGCTGCCACACCGCCACCCACCTGGTGGCCCTGGCACCGCTGGAGTACTGGGAGACCCTGTATCCCAGCCGCACCGGTGTGAACTGGCCGGCGGCGGCCAGTGATCTGCACAAGAGCTCCGCCGCCATGGGGATCTTCGCGGTGGAGCGCATCCGCGGGCGGGGGGCCTGGTGGGACGAGGGGCGCACGGTGCTGCACCTCGGCGATCGCCTGATCACCCCGGCGGGGGAGCAAGCCATCACCAAACCCATCCGCTCGCGCCACATCTACCAGCGCCTCAAGCGCCTCGAGGGCCCGTGCGGCGTCGACCCCCTGACCGTGCAGGAAGCGGCGGTGATCGTGAGCATCGCCAACCGCTTCCGCTGGGAGGTGCCCGCCTCCGGCACCCTGCTGCTCGGCTGGGTGGTGCTGGCCCCCATCTGCGGAGCCCTGCGCTGGCGGCCCCACCTCTGGCTCACCGCCGGAGCCGGCTCGGGCAAGAGCCAGATCCTCGATCGCTTCGTGGCACCGCTGCTCGGGGACCTGAGCCTGGTGGTGGTGGGCGCCACGACGGAGGCGGGCCTGCGGCAGACCATCTGCTCCGACGCCATGCCGGTGGTCTTCGATGAGGCGGAGAGCAACGAGAAGGGCGATCAGCAGCGGCTGCAGGCGATCCTCTCCCTGGCCCGGGTGTCCAGCAGCGAGAGCAGCGCCGAGATGCTCAAGGGTTCGCCCAGCGGTGAGGTGAGCCGCTACCGGGTGCGCTCGATGTTTCTGATGAGCTCGATCGCCACCGCCCTCAAGCAAGGAGCCGACAAGAGTCGCTTTGCCCAGCTCACCCTGCGCAGCCCATCGGACCTGGGCAAGGAGGAGCGCGAGGCTCACTGGCAGGCCCTCGATCGGGACCTGGAGCGTCACATCACCCCGGAGCTGGCGCGGTGCCTGATCGCCCGCACCGTGTCGCTGATCCCGGTGATCCGCCAGTCGGTCGGCGTCTTCTCCGCCGCTGCCGCCCGGCACTTCGATTCCCAGCGCCTGGGCGATCAGTACGGCACCTTGATGGCTGGGGCCTGGTCGCTGCTCAGCGATGCGGTGCTCGGCCT
>CAYGQY010000011.1:0-14920 GCA_964352195.1 uncultured bacterium | reverse complement strand
GGGTTAACGATGACAGGGGCCCAGGATGTCCAATAAAAGGCACCCACCTCACCCTGGTGGAAAAAGTGGTCGGGATGGAGAGGCGTCAACTTTCCTGGCAGAGGGGGGGGCGCCGGTAGTGGGGTTGAATTGAGGGGCATATGTATCTTCCAGCTCCTCCCATGGCATCAATGAGGAGTAGAGCACCCAGCGGTTGTACGAGTCCAACGTGCCGCAAAAAGGCACATAGAAATCCTCGATTGAGAGCTGCCCGTTATGGTGTTTACGGTACATCTGCAGCGCTCAGCAGTTGTAGCAATCGTCGATTGCCTTGATCGTGACCAGTTTATCGGGTCTCCATCGCTGAAACAAGCTGCGCCGCAGTGGATCTGCCTTTTCAGGAGGCCCGTTTTAGTCAAACGGCCGAAAGGAATCGTTAAACGAGTGCTGTTAACGATGCCCGCGGAGACAAACATGTAAAACTTGGGCTATTTGTCGGCCCAATCCAGCCGACTCGAGAAACTCAATCGCTAAAAACTGTTAAGATCCTTTGCGGCGCAAGCCTACTTATCTTTTTTAGCAGGCCCGAATTGCTTTCCCCTCAAGATACAGTCATCTGTCCAAAAGTATTTCCACTGACCAAAGCGACCAGCCAAGTTAATAGCTTGAAGACTTTTTGACTTAGCGTTGGCCCAATTCGTCATTGGATCTAGGTCATCTTCTTCACGTTCCAATCCATACCCAGAAAGCCAGTCAAGAATTTTGTTTTGATTATCACGTCGTTGATGATCGAAAATAACATTAGCATAGGGCACATATTGAGTACTTACGGCCTCAACCTCTGTCGCAAGGCCCAGCTGCAACACCTCAGAAACAACTTGCTTGGCAATTTCGTCATAACCTTGAGAAAATGGCCGGTAACGCGAAGCATAAACCTCTACCTGAATTCCAATTGAACCTGAGGGGGTATTTCTTGGAGACAAGAGCTGAGTTTGGCTAATTCTAGTAGAGTACATATTTTGATCATACACATAGAGCCAGTGATAAGGAAGCAGAGTTTGACCTTTAGCCCTTATATTAACCAGAAGAAGCGATGAGCAATTGAGCGATTGGGCAGAGTTGAGAATATGCGGAGGAGCATGATGGATCATTCCAACAAATTTATCAAGCGGCAGTGTGTTGATGAGAGCTTCGTAGGAATGATCAGTTCCATCCGAAAAAGATATTCTATGACTAGCAAGATCTATACCTACAACCTCTTTGCCAAGACTTAGATTAGCACCATTTTTTATTCCACAAGCGAAGGATATATAGCCGCCATTCTCTGGATATCTTACTGAAGTGATGTAGTGTGTGTTTTTACTCGTTACACCTAAATAGCCTTCTCTAACTGTTGCAACGTCTGGGTAGTATACTCTTTCCCCGACCCAGTCAACAGTCATTTCATCAGGATGGCATGTCCAATACTTTAGTGTGTAAGCCGTAGGAAAAGTCTTTGCAAATGTAGGGCCAAATGCTCGCTCTAGCCATTCGCCATAATGCAACGGAGGCTCACTACCTTCTTGTTTATCAGCCTGAACTCGAGAAGAAAGAAAGTCATCAAAGCATTGGCGAGCCAAGGGTTCAGGAACTGAGCCTAAGTTAGACTGAGCCGGATGAGGAATCCAATGACCACAATACGAGTTTGCTACCTCTGTTGGATATTCCAAGACTGCACCACTAGAGCTCCAAGTAAGCAGATCACGTACCTCAGTGTGCTTCGTAAACGAAACATGGGGGCCTTCATCCCAGAAGCAACCATCACGAAAATGAGTTGCGATATGGCCGCCTTCATATTGATTGCGCTCGAATATAAGACAGTTTTCATGTCCAATGAAATAACTGCAACTCAAACCAGCTAAACCCGCCCCAAGAATAGTGACTGTCATCGGCTAATCTCAATTTTATTAAGAAGGAAAGTGGTTGACTTCATTGAATCAGTTCTTCATTGACCAAGTCGAGGAGGCAAGGCTCCTGGCAACAGCTTGCCAACAGCACCTGATTTCTTCCACTCTTGTTGCGCAAAACTTAGAAGTGATTGAGGCCTGCCTGATCGAATATTTTCCACCACCGGATCTCCGTTGCCGGCCAATGGTTGCGTACAGGCAGCAAGAAGCGATTCGGCTACCTTCTCAACAGAAACAAAATCACACAATTGATCTCCCGTGGTCATCGGGAAATCAGCCCCCTGTCGAGCAGCAGCTTGAAGCGAGGGCCAGAAATTCTTCTCATATTGACCTTCCCCATAAACATTAGAAATACGAGCATAATAGAGCTCCATTCCCTGCGAACGGGCATAGGCAGACAATAGATGAAAACTCGCAGCCTTGCTGGCTCCGTAAAGAGTCAGCGGCTCTAATGGGGCATCTGAAGTAATATCTTTAATGCGAATGGCGGACGAACCGTACTCATGGCAAGTGCCAGAAACTACAACACGCTTGACCCCAGCCTGTCTCGCTATGCCGATCAGATGAGCTGCCCCCATCACATTCACTTGCACCAACTCATGCCAAGACACCTGCTGGGGGCTCACACCAGCTGATGCGAGATGGACTACTGCTGAACAACCATGAAGATCATTTGGCACCAAGGCAAGAAGGTCTCTTTCAATCCATTGGGGTTCGCTTGGTAAGGGGTGGATGGACAGTGAGCTGGTGGAGCGTCGCAATGCCACGACTTCATACCCAGCCGCCAAGGCATCACGCAATACGTAAGAGCCGATGAAGCCTGTACCCCCCGTGAGAAAAATTTTCATCACTCAGGCTGAAAGAAAACTTGAATCTTTGGTCCGCTGCTGGCAGAAGCTCTTGATCGCATCAATTTCAGCCTGCAGCATCGCCATGGTTAGCCCTGGATAGGTGCCTAGGAACAGCGTGTAGTTCATGATGTCATCGGAACCTTCCATCCCAGCAGCCAGACGAAACGACTCCGGCCTGTCGGCCTTGAGCTGCACAAACGCCGGCTGGCGCAGCAGATTGCCGCCGAAAAGCATCCTATTGCCGATGCAGTGCACATCCAGTTCCTGGGCCAGATCCGTACGAGAGAAAGGGGCTTCGGGCCGTACAGCGATCTTAAAACCAAACCAAGAGCAGATGGTGCGACAGCCGGTGTCGTCCCAGCTGAACGACCCATCGGCATTCCAGCCGGTGGCATGGGTGGGCAGGGCGAAATCCAGCCAGGCAGCATGGGGCTCCAAGCCGGCGCGCAGGATCTGCCAGTTCTGCTTGCGCGCCTCGATGAAGGCCGGCAGCCGCCGCATCTGCACCCGGCCGATCGCCGCCTGCGGGTCGAGCGGCTTGAGATTGAAACCCAGGTGGCTGTAGGTGTACTTGTGGTCATACCCTTCAGGCAGTTCTCCAAGTTGCCAACCGAAGCGCTTGTTGCAGGTGTTGTCTACACCGCTGGGGCACCAGCAGTCACGTCCCCAGTCGCGGAAGCTCTCGGCCACCACCTTCAGCTTCTGATCCCGCACGATGTTCACCGCACCCCCTTCCCCCATCGTGAGGTGGTGCGGTGGATAGAAGCTCTGGGTGCTGATCTCGCCCCAAGTTCCCGTCCAGCGGATCACGCGATCCGGCCCCTCATCCAGCCCCGGGCTGTTCTCGCTGAATCCCAGGCTTTCCGCCAAGTCCCTTGGCATCGAGTAGCTGCAGCCCAGCGCATCGCAGTTGTCTTCCACCAGCCAGAGATCGTGCTTCCGGCAGAAGGCCAGGGTGGTGGCCAGATCGAAGGGATTGCCCAGGGCGTGGGCCATCATCACCGCCTTGGTTTTCCCAGGGCTGAAGGCCTGCTCCAGCTGATCACAGCGGGCATTGCCCGTGATCGGGTCGGCATCGATGAACACCGGCACCGCACCCACCTGCACGATCGGTGCCACGGTGGTGGGAAAGCCCGCCGCCACCGTGATCACCTCATCGCCTGGCCGGATCCGCTTCGCTGCGGGAAGCTTGTGGCTCGTGAGCGCTGAAATCGCCACCAGGTTCGCCGACGATCCTGAGTTCACCAGCAGGCTGTGCCGCACCCCAAGGAACTCAGCCAGCTCCTTCTCCATGGCCGCACCCTCGGATCCCAGGGTGAGCCAGAAATCCAGCGTGGCACCCACCGCCGCCTCCACCTCGTCTTCGGTGAACACCCGGCCGGCATAGGGAATCGATTGCCCCGCCTGCCAAGGCAGCCGATCCGGATCCACCCCTGGCCGGAAGCCCGCATGGGCCTCCCTGGCGTAGCGGCGGGTGAGCTCAAGGATCTCCTGTTTCAGCGCACTCAGGTCAGACATGGTCAAGGTGTGATGGTGGGGTGGACATAGGCATCAAGGTCGTTCAGGCAGCAGGCCTCCGCCGCCTCCGTTTGCTCCTGCACCTGGCGGTACCAGGCCACGGTGCGCTGCACGGTGGTGGCGAACTGCCAGCGTGGCCGCCAGCCCAGTTGGTGGTGAGCCTTGTCCACCTGGAGATGAAGCCGCCCCGCCTCATGGGGTGCGGCCGGATCGGACAGGTCTGTCCATGGACCCGGCCAGTGCAAGACAGCCTCCTCGATCAGCTCCCGCACACTGCGGTTCGACTCCAAATTGGGGCCGAAATTAAAGGCATCGCTGTAGGGATTGCTGTTCTCGCTTCCATGGGCTTCTCGCAGCCGCTCGGCCAGCAACAGATAGCCCCCCAGTGGCTCCAGCACGTGCTGCCAGGGCCTGGTGGCCTCGGGCCTTCGCACGCCGATCGGTTCTCCGCAAGCCAGTGCTCGCATCGCATCCGGCACGATTCGGTCCTCCGCCCAGTCGCCGCCGCCGATCACATTGCCCGCCCGAGCCGTGGCGATTGAGAGATGGGGCGTCTGATGGGAGGCCGGCCCGCAGAAGCTGGCGCGCCAGCTGGAGATCGCGATTTCGGCGGCCGCTTTGCTGGCGCTGTAGGGGTCGTGGCCGCCCAGGCGATCGTTCTCCCGGTAGCCGTAATCCCATTCCTGGTTGGCATACACCTTGTCGGTGGTCACCATCACCACAGCACAGGGTTGCTGCAGGTTGCGGAGGGCCTCCAGCACATGGAGGCTTCCCTGCACGTTCGTAGCCCAGGTGCCCAGCGGATCCCGGTAGCTGCGCCTCACCAGGGGCTGGGCAGCCAGATGCAGCACCACGTCGGGCTGGACCTGCTCCGCCAGCTCGCGCATGGTGGCGGCATCGCGGATGTCGGCGATGTGGTGGTCGAGCCGGCGGGAGAGATCCAGCTGGTGGAAGAGATGGGGCTCTCCCTCCGGCTCCAATCCCACCGCGTCAACCTTCGCCCCCATCTCACTGAGCCAAAGCCCCAGCCAACTGCCCTTGAAGCCTGTGTGGCCGGTGAGCCAGACCCGGCGGCCCCGCCAGAAACCCGGATCGATACGTCGTTCCCCCATCAGTTCCACACCTTCCAGGGTGCGCGGCCGCTGGCCCAGAGCTCCTCGAGCTTCTGGCGGTCGCGCAATGTATCCATCGGTTGCCAGAAGCCGTGGTGCCGGTAGGCGCTGAGCTGACCGTTGCTGGCCAGATGATTCAGCGGCCCCTGCTCCCACACACAGGCATCGCCATCCACCAGATCAATCACGGAGGGCTCGAGAACGAAATAGCCACCGTTGATCCAGGCCCCATCGCCATCGGGCTTTTCCTGGAACTGGTGGACGGCGTTCTCCTCCAGGCCCAGAGCGCCGTAGCGACCCGGGGGCTGCACGGCTGTGAGGGTGGCCTGGCGACCTTCCTGCCGATGATGCTCCACCAGCGCACTCACGTTCACGTCGGCCACACCATCGCCGTAGGTGAAGCAGAACGTGTCGTGGAGGAAGTCTCTGACGCGAGCGAGACGGCCTCCCGTCATCGACGAATCACCCGTATCCACAAGGGTGATCTTCCAAGGCTCCGCCATTCGGCGGTGAATTTCCATGTGGTTGAGATCCATGTGGAAGGTCACGTCGCTGGTGTGCAGGAAGTAATTCGCGAAATACTCCTTGATCACATAGCCCTTGTAGCCACAGCAGATGATGAATTCATTGATGCCGTGGTGGCTGTAGGTCTTGAGAATGTGCCAGAGGATCGGCTTGCCGCCCACCTCCACCATCGGTTTCGGTTTGAGGTGAGTTTCCTCAGCAAGGCGCGTTCCCAGACCGCCGGCAAGAATCACGGCTTTCATGGATCCTCTCAACTGTCGGTAAGGCAGAAAAGATGCAGACCGATCGATGAAACCGTGACAGCCTCGATCATGGACGCTGCTCTGTGAAGGAGCGGGTTGATGGTGCCCTGTGAAGGTGTTGGTTCGCTTCGCCCCCGGTCAGGGGCGCAACAGGCACAGGCATCACTTGCGCTGCAGGTACTCCTCCACGAGTGCCGCGTAGGCAGCCCTGGAACCGTTGCGGCGGGATCCACCACCCCAAGATGGGCCTCCATCGGGCTGAACCGAAATGAAGCTGGGGCCGCAGGCCTCATCAGAACACCGAACCTTGAACTGCTGGGCAGCAGTCAACCCGCCAACAGCCAGAGCGACGGTACTCCCGGCTACGTTTCCCCTGTGCGCGTCTGGCTTTCACCGCCGTGACGCCCAGCGCCGGATAGCAGCCAGCGGTGATGGGGCCGAATCTTTTGCTGTTGATCGCCCGGCCTGAACGCCAATGCCCCAGGGTGATTGGCCCCACGCGCTCCATCTTTACCGCCGTGCCCTGGCCCTGACGCCAGAACACCCCATTCTGCGCCATGCCATCACCAGTCTGAGGCGCCTGCATTCCCTCCAGAGCGGCCTACCCCAGCCAGAAGCTGAGCCTTCATGCTGCCGCCTCCTGCCGATGCAACTCAGCAGCGGGAGGCCGAGGCGGCCGAGCAGCTTCAGGCCCCCGTGGCTGTCCGATGGCGCCCCTCGGTGGGCGCCATCGGACACAGCCGCAATCAGGGGACGACAGGCCAATCCTCAAGCACAGTCCCGGATCGAGAGGATTACCGAGCTGATGGGATCATCGCCAGCAGCAGATGGCCACAGCCTCGCTGGAAGCCGGGCGGTGAGAGCACTAACGCCGGCCGCTGCCTCTGGGTCTGCCGATCCGTGAATGGGAACGGCACCCGCACCACCGTGTACCGCTCGAGGGCACTCACAGATCGCGGAACGCCTCATCGAGGGGCTCGGCCTCGATGACACGCCCGTTCTGCGGTGGCGAACCGTAGCTGAAGGGCGCCGACACAGTCGCGCCCAACCGCCGCCAGCCGCGCCATGGCACCGCCGTTGCTGGAGGAGAATCGCTGCTGCAGGCGCAGGCGGATCTCGCGGCTGTCGGGCAGCAAGGACAACGAGAGCGAAATCGGACGGCAACGAGGTGAAACCAGCCAGCTGGCGGCGTAGTGGAGACGGTGCTGGCCGGTGGACGTCACCTGCCAGTGCCCCACCAACTCGCCATTCATCCACAGGTCAAGACCAAGGCCCAACCGAGGACGTGCCATGGCTACCAGTCGTCTCCTGCGCTCCGCAATGGGGCTTCACGGGGCTGGAGCACGAGCTCCACCTTCAAAGAGGCCATCAGGCGGTAGAGGCTGTCAACCGTGCAGCGCTGTGGGTCGTTCTCCACCACGACACCGTCTTCTGCTGCAAGCCGCCAAGCTGGACCGGAAGGCGGGCCACATGGGACAAGACTCATCCCCTGCATGGAATAGACCCGGCTTATTCCCTATGGGACTGAAAATCGAGTTAACCCCTGCAGGGGTTAACTCGCAGCCTGCCAAGCTGGGGCTCATTGCCCTGGGAAGTGCCCGGGAAGGGCGTGGGAACAGGCCATGGCTGAATCAAAGTCGCCGGCTTGACGGCAACGCCAACATCGTTGGATGCCCCCTGCCCCCGACACGGCCCGCCGCCTAGCCCTGAGCGGTGATCATGGGGCTGCTCGCAGGCTCTGGCGGAGGCTGGTGTCGGCCGCGCGGGGCGTTGATCCGTCCCTCACCGTGCTCGGCGCCGAGCTCTGCTGGGCCTTTGGCCGCAACGGCGCAGCTCGCGCCGAGCTGGAGGCCTTGCCCACCGCCGAAGAGGCGCCCCTGGAACTGGCGGATCTGTTTCCCCAGGGCAGCGACCTGGCCCAGCGCCATGGTGGCGACGACTGGTTGCAGGAGCTGTACACCCTGCTGCGGCAGCACCACCAGATCCGAGCCGCTGAACAGCTGCGTCAGCAGCTGGGCAGGGGCTGGATCCCGGCTGAACCACCCGTGGTCCGCACCCTGCATCATCTCGCCTGCAGCGGCGGCACCCTGATCAGCCGCTGCCTGGCGGCCCTGCCCACGGTGCTTCTGCTCAGCGAGCTGAATCCGTCGAACCGGCACGGGCCAGCGTTCAATCCGAGCCATCCCCTGGCTGTCTACGCGCGCCAGGGAGAGCCTCTGCCGCAGGAGGTGGTGCAGACCGAGTTCCAGGGGCAGATCGAGCAGCTGCTGACCCTCTGCGCAGCACGCCAGGCCGATCTGATCATCCGCGACCACAGCCATTCCGATTTCTGCCTAGGGCTCGCTGTTGCCTTGTTTCAGCCGGTTCGTACCTGGTTGGCCGAGCGATCTCCGCTGCTCTCGGTGGTCACCCTCCGCCATCCGCTCGACAGCTGGCTCGGCCTGGTGGCCGCCGGCTGGCACACCCAGTTCGAGCCGGCCACCCTGCACGCCTACTGCAACCGCTACCAGGCCTTCCTCGATGCCTACGCCGATTGCGACTGGATCCACTACGAAGCCTTCTGCCGGCAGCCCGAGCTGATCTTCCCCCAGCTCTGCGACCAGCTCTGCCTGCCCTGCGACCTCACCGCCCTGGAGCGGTTTCCTGCCATCAAGCTCAGCGGCAACAGCGGCCGCAGCTCCGATCGGATCGAACTGCGGCCCAGGCGCACCATCCCAGAGGGCGCGCAGGCGGAACTCGCCGATCCGGCCACGGCCCGGGAGCTGCGCCGGCTGTGCCGGCGGATGGGGTACACGACAGACGAGGGGGGCTGAATCAGATCCCAGGGTCACGCCCCCTCAGGCATGGCTGGTAAGAAGCTCATCTGCATCTCCATGATCCATTCGATCGAGAACCCCCTAGACAGCCATTACCACCGATCCCCCAGCGGCAGCTCGGGTGGGGCATCGCTTCAACGCCAGCCGATCAGGGAGGAGAGGGCCCATGTACCAGCCAGCCCTGTCCCCAGGCGCCACCAGGCGGCTGGGCGCCAGCCCATCGGGCTTCAAGAGCGACGGCCCGCTCCGCTTCAGCTGGAGTGAGCAGGCCACCGGCTGTCCAGGGTCCACGCCTCCCCAGAAGCAGCAGTGCCGCGTGGACACCGCCCATCAGATCCAGCACACCTGGCTCGAGCGCCTCGCCTTCGGCCCCACACCGATCCACGATCACCTCATCCAGCTCTGGCTAGGGATCTTTCCGGTGAACTGGCGCCAGCTCCCCGACCCGGCCCTGCTGGTGGGGCAGATCGAGGCCATCCGCGGCGCGATGAGCGGCACCTACGCCGATCTGCTCAGGGCCATGCTGGCCAATCCGGCCCTGCAGATCTCCCTCGATGGCCTGCGCAGCCATCGCGCCAGACCCAACGAAAACCTCGCCCGCGAGCTGCTGGAGCTGTTCAGCCTGGGGGAGGGCCAGTTCAGCGAAGCCGACGTGATCGAAGCGGCCCGGGCGCTCACCGGCTACCGGCTCAACCCCGATGGCAGCCTCAGCATCGACCCCCGCCGCCACGACGACCGCCCCAAGACGATCCTCGGCCGCACCTTCCGCTTCAACGGCCCCACGCTGGTCACCTGGCTGTGCCAGCAGCAGGCCACCGCCAGCCACATCACCGCCCGCCTCTGGCGCCATCTGGTGGGGCCGCTGCCGGATCAGGCGCGGCTCATCACCATCGCCTCGGCCTGGCGGCGGCAGGAGCTCTCCCTCCCCTGGCTGATCCAGGCACTCCTGGGCACTCCGGAAGCCACGGCCAGCCTCGCCGAGGGCGGCATGCTCCGCGATCCGATCGATCTGGTGATCGCCTCGCTCGCCCTGATCGGCAGCCGCCATCCCGACGCCATCGCCGCCGCCCGCCTGCACCTGGTGCGCATGGGTCAGGTGCCCTTCGAGCCCCCCTCGGTGAAGGGCTGGCCCGTGAACCAGGAATGGCTCCATCTGCGGGGGTTGCAGGCACGCCGCCGCGGGTTGCAGGTGCTGCTGGCCGATGAGGAGGTGTGGGCCTCGCGCTCGGCGCCCGATCGCCTCCAGCCCGCGCTGACGCCGATCCCCCCCCTCACGCTGGGCCTGCCGGCCGAGGCCAGCCGGCAGAACCTGGCGCTCCTGTTCGCCGATCCCGTCTGGCAGCTCAAATGAAACGCCGAACCCTGCTCCAGCTCGGTGCCGGCCTGGCCGCCGCCCCGTTGCTCCAGACCCTGGCCTCCCGGGCCGCCACCCGCGGAGGCGGGCTCCGGAAGGTGGTCGTGCTGCTGGAGCTGCGCGGCGGCAACGACGGGCTGAACACCCTGGCCCCGCACACCGATCCGCTCTACCGGAAGGCCCGGCCCCGGCTCGCCCTTGGCGAAGGGATTCCGCTGCCCAACGGCCTGCTGCTCCACCCGGCCCTGGCCGCCCTGACACCGGCCTGGGAGGCCCGGCGCCTGGCCTTCGCCCTGGGGGTGGGCTGGCCCACTCCGAACCGCAGCCACTTCAAGGCCACCG
Organism: uncultured bacterium; assembly: GCA_964352195.1. Lineage (GTDB taxonomy): Bacteria > Cyanobacteriota > Cyanobacteriia > PCC-6307 > Cyanobiaceae > CAYGQY01. The sequence goes on along the minus strand of CAYGQY010000011.1, from coordinate 4,235 downwards.
ACCAGTGGGCCTCCGGCCAGCCCTCCGGCGAAGGCCCGGGCTGGCTGGCGGTGGCCCTGCGTCAGCGCGGAACCGCCGGCCCCCTGGTGGCCCTGGGCCCCGAAGGGTCCGCGGCCCTCGAGGGCACAGACCGCCTCAGCCTGCAGATGAGTCCGGCCCTGCTCCAGGGCCAGGCCACCCTGCCGCCCGACCCTGCCCTGGCTGGGAGCCATGCGGTTCTGCGGCGCCTGCTCACGCTGGAAACCGCCGGAACCCAGGAGCTGCTTCGGTTGAAGGCGGCGCTCGGGCCCCTGCCCACCGGCCTGGTCATCCCCCGCAGTGGGCTGGGGCAGCAGGTGGCGCTGGCCCTGCGGCTGATCGCCAGCGGGATCGCTCCGCCCGTGCTGCAGCTCTCCATCGGCGGCTTCGACACCCACAGCAACCAGCTGGGCCGCCAGGCCCGGGTGCTGGGCCAGGTTGGATCGGCCCTGGCCGCCTTCGATGCCGGCCTGCAGCGGATCCAGCACCGCCCCCAGGTGACCCTGCTCGCCACCAGCGAGTTCGGCCGGCGCCTCCAGCAGAACGCCTCCGGCGGCACCGACCACGGCAGCGCCTCGGTGGCCCTGCTGCTCGGCGATCACGTGCCCCATCCCTTCCTGGGCACCTACCCCAGCCTCAGCGACCTGGACGCCCGAGGCGATCTGATTCCCGGGATCTCCCCGCCGCAGCTCTATCAGCAAGCCCTGACGCTCTGATCGGAGGAGTCCCCGATTCCAGACCCATTGTTGAGCCCGTCAGCGCACGATCCCCTTGATCACCCCCTCCGGCTGGATCACCCTGGCCGTTCTGGCCGCCTCGATCGTGGTGTTCATGGGCGGCTGGCTGGCCCCCGAGATGGTGGCCCTGATGGCGGCCGGGCTGCTGATCGCCACCGGCGTGCTCAGCGCCGGCGAGGCCCTCACGGGCTTCGGCAGCCCGGCCCTGATCACCTTGATGGGCATGTTCGTGCTCTCCGAGGGTCTGCTGCACAGCGGCGCCCTCGACCGGTTGCGGGAGCTGCTGGGCTCCCCCTCGGTGCGCACCCCCCAGCGGCTGGTCACCCTGCTGGCGGGCGTGGTGGCGCCGCTCTCGGGCGTGGTGCCCAACACCCCGATCGTGGCGATCCTCCTGCCGGTGCTGGAGGGCTGGTGCAGGCGGCGCGGCATCAGCCCCTCGAAGGTGCTGATCCCCCTCTCGATCGCCACGATCACCGGCGGCACCCTCACCCTGATCGGCACCTCCACCAACCTGCTGGCCAGCGATGTGACCGCCAAGCTGGGCTACGGCGAGTTCCAGCTGTTCTCCTTCACGGCGATCGGCATCCCCGTGTGGCTGCTGGGCAGCCTCTACCTCGTGCTCGCCGCCCGCTTTCTGCCCGATCGCGGCCTCGATGGCACCACCTCCCTGACCCAGCTCACCCGCCAGGGCTACCTCACCGAGGTGGTGCTGCCCCGGCGCTCCCCCCTCTGCAACCAGACCCTGCACGCCAGCCGCTTCCAGCGCCGCTTCGATGTGGACGTGCTGGCGGTGCACCGCGGCGGCCAGAAGCTGCAGCCGCCCCTGGCCGAACTCACCCTCAAGGCCGCCGACCGCCTGCTGCTGCGCTGCAGCCGCCAGGAACTGCTGCGCCTCCAGCAGGACCAGATGGTGGATCTGGCCGGCACCTTGCTGGAAGCCCCCCAGAGTGCCAACGGCCCCGGCCCGCAGGCGGCGGGCTCCAGCATCCGCGTCACCGAGGTGCTGCTGCCGGCCGGCTCGCTGCTGGCCGGATCCAGCCTGCGCGACCTCCGCTTCCGCCAGCGCTTCAATGCCACCGTGCTGGCCGTGAAGCGCGCCAACACCACCCTGCAGGAGCGGATCGGCCAGCTGCCCTTGCGGGCCGGGGATCTGCTGCTGATCCAGGCGCCGCTCGATTCGATCCGGGGCCTGCAGGAGAACAGCGAGCTGGTGGTGCTCGATGAACTCGAGAACGACCTGCCCACCACCCACCGCAAGTGGCTGGCGGTGCTCACCATGCTGGGGGTGCTGCTGCTCTCGGGCCTGAAGCTGATGCCCCTGGTGGCGGCGGTGCTGCTGGGGGTGGGCGTGCTGGTGATCGGCGGCTGCCTCGAGGCCAACAGCGCCCTGCGCTCGATCCGCTGGGATGTGTACCTGCTGCTGGGCGGGCTGTTCAGCTTCAGCGCCGCCCTGCAGGAGAGCGGCCTGGCCCAGCTGGCGGCCGATGCCCTGCTGGTGCGCCTGCAGGGCTGGCCCGTCTACCTGGCGCTGGTGGCCGTGTACCTGGTGACCCTGGTGGGCACCGAGCTGCTCAGCAATGGCGCCACCGTGGTGCTGCTGCTGCCGGTGGTGGCCAAGCTGGCCGTGGGGTTGAACCAGCCCCCGCTGATGTTCATCTACGCCGTGGTGTTCGCCGCCAGCCAGAGCTTCCTCTCGCCGATCGGCTACCAGACCAACCTGATGGTGTACTCCCCGGGCAACTACCGCTTCCTCGATTTCGCCCGCTTCGGCTGGCCCCTCTCGCTGCTCTACGCCGCCACCATTCCGGCCATCATCCTGCGCAGTTTCTAGGCTCCCGTAGGGGCCCCGGCCCCGGAGATCCCGCCAGCATTCGTGATACAAGGACGCCTGGACGACGCCCGCCCCATGCCCCCGGACCCAGACCCCACCGCCCGGCGCCGGGGCATCATCCTCGCCGGCGGCTCGGGCACCCGGCTGCACCCGATCACCCAGGCGGTGAGCAAGCAGCTGCTGCCGGTGTACGACAAGCCGATGATCTACTACCCGCTCAGCACCCTGATGCTGGCCGGGCTGAACGAGATCCTGCTGATCTCCACCCCCCGCGATCTGCCCCAGTTCCAGGCCCTGCTGGGCGATGGCAGCCGCTGGGGCCTTTCGCTCTCCTATGCCGAGCAGCCCAGCCCCGATGGCCTGGCCCAGGCCTTCCTGATCGGCGCCGAGTTTCTCGATGGCCACCCCGCCGCCCTGATCCTGGGCGACAACCTCTTCTACGGCGAAGACCTCTCCACCAACCTGCAGACCGCCAACGCCCAGAGCCGGGGCGCCTCCGTGTTCGCCTACCGGGTCGCCGATCCCCAGCGCTACGGCGTGGTGGCCTTCGATGGGCAGCGCCGGGTGATCTCGCTGGTGGAGAAACCCCAGCGCCCCGCCTCCAACTACGCCGTGACCGGCCTCTACTTCTATGACGCCGATGTGGTGGAGCTGGCCGGCCAGGTGAAGCCCTCCGCCCGCGGCGAGCTGGAGATCACCGAACTCAACCAGCTCTACCTCGATCGCGGCACGCTCCAGGTGGAGCTGCTCGGCCGGGGCATGGCCTGGCTCGACACCGGCACCTGCGATTCCCTCCACGACGCCAGCAGCTACATCCGCACCCTGGAGCACCGCCAGGGGCTCAAGATCGGCTGCCCCGAGGAGGTGGCCTGGCGCCAGGGCTGGATCAGCGGCGAGCAGCTCCAGGCGCTGGCGGCGCCGCTGGGCAAATCGGGCTACGGCACCTACCTGGAAAGCCTGCTGCTGGAGGAGGGCTGAGCATGGCCGCCCCCATCCTGGTGATCGGCCGCCAGGGCCAGCTGGCCCGGGCCCTGCAGCGCCTGGCCCCGGAGCTCACGCCCGAGCGCCCGCTGCTGGCGGTGGGCCGCCCCGAGCTGGATCTGGCCCGGGCCCGGCGGGCCCCGGCGGCCCTCGCCGGGCGGATCGAGGCGCTGCTGGACGCCCAGCGGCCGGCCCTGGTGATCAACGCCGCCGCCTACACCGCCGTTGACAAGGCCGAGAGCGAAGCGGAGCAGGCCACGGCCATCAACGCCACCGCCGTGGGCCTGCTGGCCACCGCCTGCGCAGCCCGCTCCCTGCCCCTGATCCACCTCTCCACCGACTACGTCTTCGATGGCAGCGGCGAGCGCCCCTGGCGGGAAGACGACCCCACCGGCCCCCTGGGGGTCTACGGCGCCAGCAAGCTGGCCGGGGAGCAGGCGCTCCGGCAGGCCGATGGTCCCCACCTGCTGCTGCGGGTGAGCTGGGTGTTCGGCCAGGAGGGCGCCAACTTCGTGCGCACCATCCTGCGGCTCGGCGCCGAGCGCGACGCCCTCTCGGTGGTGGCCGATCAGATCGGCGGCCCCACCAGCGCCGAATCGATCGCCGCCACCCTGCTCACCCTGGCCGAACCGGCCATCGCCGGCACGGCGCCCTGGGGCACCTATCAC
>CAYGQY010000010.1:0-15837 GCA_964352195.1 uncultured bacterium | reverse complement strand
CCTCACCCCCCACCCGGCCGATCCCAGCGCCATGGCTGCCGAGCTGCCCCCGGCAGCCCCCGAGGCCTACCGCCTCGTCCTCGATGGCCACAGCGATCCCCTGGCGGATCGGACCCTGCCAGCCGGCCTCAGCCGGCTCGATCCAGTGGAGCTCCAGCAGGCCCTGGGGCAGTCCCTGGCCGCCTGTGGCTGTGAGCAGCACTGGCCCGTGGAGCTCAACCAGGCGAGTGCCAGCCAATGTCTCGGGCTACGGGTGCGCGGATCGGTGCTCCCGACCCTGGAAGTGGTGAGCCAGGCCGATGCGGACGGCGAGCTCCGGCCGGTGCGTGTGATCCTGCTGCTGGAGGAGAAGGCCTCGCTTGAGCTGCTGCAGGTGCAGTTGGGGGCCGGGGCCAGCCTCAGCAGCCTGGTGATCGAGGCCCATCTCGGCTGCGAAGCCCAGCTGCATCACACCCTGCTGGCCCTCGGTGGTGGGTCGGCCTGTCTGCTGGCCCACCTGGCGGTGCAGCAGGAACCCCGGAGCCGGCTGCGTTCCATCTGGGCCAGCCACGGCTGGGCCCTGTCCCGTTTCGAGCCGCGGGTCGTGCAGTTGGAAGGGGCTGCCCACACCGAGCTCCGGGCTTTGCAGATCGCCGACGCCCACCGGGTGGTGGATACCCACAGCCGGGTGGAGTTCCGCGGCCCCGACGGCCAGCTGGATCAGCTCCACAAGGCCATCGCCGCTGACCATGGCCGCAGCGTGTTCAATGGCGCTGTCAGGGTGCCTCGGGCGGCCCAGCGCACCAACGCCGCCCAGCTCAGTCGCAACCTGCTGCTCTCCAGCCAGGCCCGCATCGACACCAAACCGGAACTGGAGATCGTGGCCGATGATGTGCGTTGCGCCCACGGGGCCACCGTGAGCCGGCTGCAGACCGATGAGCTGTTCTACCTCCAGAGCCGTGGCATCAACGCCACCCTCGCCGCAGGACTGCTGAAGCGTGGCTTCTGTGAGGAGATTCTGCGGGATCTCCCGGCAGCCGCCGCTCCCTGGCAACCCCTGCAACGCCTGTTGGACGAGGGTTGAGTCCATAAAGATGCCCTTTACCGCCACCCCCCTCACCACTGATGACCCGGCGACAGCCGGAGGGCCAGGTCTGCGCTCCGACCCTGGTCAGCCGGAGGATCTCGCAGCACTGACCCGGGCCGACTTTCCCCTGCTCGCCGACCAGGCCTGCCTTGGTCAGCCCCTCATCTACCTGGATCACGCCGCCACCAGCCAGAAGCCCCGCCAGGTGCTTGAGGCCCTGCATCAGTACTACGCCCATGACAACGCCAATGTCCACCGTGGCGCCCACCAGCTGAGCGCCCGGGCCACTGATGCTTTCGAAGCCGCCCGTGACAAGACGGCCCGCTTCATCGGAGCTGCCACCCCGCGTGAGATCGTCTTCACCCGCAATGCCAGCGAAGCCATCAACCTGGTGGCGCGTAGCTGGGGGGATGCCTTCATCCGCCCCGGAGACGAGATCCTGCTCACGGTGATGGAGCACCACAGCAATCTGGTGCCCTGGCAGCAACTCGCGGCCCGTACGGGTGCGGTGCTGCGGCACGCCGGCCTCACCGAGCAGGGAGTGCTTGATCTCGACGATCTGCGCGACAAGCTCAGTGAGCGCACCCGGCTGGTGGCGGTCGTCCAGATCAGCAACACCCTCGGTTGCCACAATCCGATCCCCGCCATCGCGACCCTGGCCCATGGGGCCGGGGCTCTGTTGCTGGTGGATGCTTGCCAGAGCCTGCCCCACCTGCCCGTGAACGTGGCCGCCCTGGGCGCTGATTTCCTGGTGGGCTCCTCCCACAAGCTCTGCGGACCCACGGGCATGGGGTTCCTCTGGGCTCGGGAGGAGCTGCTGGAGGCGATGCCGCCCTTCCTCGGCGGCGGTGAAATGATTCAGGATGTCTACCTCGAGGGCAGCACCTGGGCGGAGCTTCCCCACAAGTTTGAAGCCGGCACACCGGCCATCGGTGAGGCGGTGGGCATGGGGGCGGCCCTGGATTACCTGCAGGGGATCGGCCTTGAGCGAATCCACGCCTGGGAACAACGGCTGACCCGGCACTTGTTCCAGCGTCTGGAGACGATCGAAGGGCTCACTCTGCTGGGGCCAACCCCGCAGCGGCAGCCCGATCGCGGTGCCTTGGCGGCCTTTTCCGTGCAGGGGCTCCATGCCAACGACATCGCCGCGTTGCTCGATGCCAGCGGCATCTGCATCCGCAGCGGTCACCACTGCACCCAGCCGTTGCATCGCCACTACGGCCTGTCCGGCTCGGCGCGTGCCAGCCTCAACTTCACCACCACCATGGCCGAGATCGATCGCCTTGCCGAGGAGCTGACCGGCAGCATCAGCTTTTTGCGCGATCACGCTTGAGCCGAGGCCAGCTGCGCTCAGGTGAGCGTTCGGAATCCCGTCGGTCCCTGCCGCCGAGCCGGCAGTATCAACCCCTCGATCAGGGCCTGAAATCAGAGGGCCTGGTCAGAGATAACGGGTCTTGATGGCGTCGGCCCTGATCTGGCGTCGTCGTGACGGCTTCTCTGAGTAGACATCACCATCAATGGTGTCGCTGGTGATTGTGCAGCCCATTCCGATGATCGTGTTAGAGGCAATCTGAACGTTCTGCTGAATCGATGCATTCATGCCAATAAAAGTGTTGTTCCCAACGCTGACTCCCCCGGCCAGGTGGCAACCACTCAGCAGCACATTGCTCCCGATTCTACAATGATGACCAACCTTGGCATCCAATAGAATCGTGTTGTCTCCGATTGTGCAAAAAGGATGCAGCCCAGAGGCGATATCCACAAAGACATTCTCGCCATATGTTAGGTCTGGGTAGGAGATCGAGCCAGGAGAGATATAGCTAAATAGTGAATATCCCCTTAATTTTGCATTATTGAAGATTCTCTCTCGGGCCCAGTTATTCCCAACTGAAACGAACAGGCTGTAATCATTCGGCGGGAAGAATTGCTCCAGTCTTTCAAATTCTATGATGTCTATATTCTGACATGAGTTGATGGCTACTTCCCTGAACTCTTTTTCAATGCAGAATCCAACGACTTCGTGTGCAGCGTCCTGCGAGAAGACATACGAGACGAACTCGGCGAATTTTCCTGTTCCGTAGATGACGATCTTCATCTGTTACTTGGTCGCACGATTCAGACTCTACAACTGTGCGCTTGAGTTGATTCCATTGCCATTGTTGCGCAATGATGTGGTACGGCTGACTCTCCAGCCTGGTCAAGGTCGCTCTTCAAGCCTGGCAGAAACCAGCCATCGACGCCCCCACGATCCGCGGCCTTGAAGGGGCCATTGGTGCGGCGATCGGTCTGTGCGTGATGGCTGTGGAACCCCGGGCTGCTCGCGCCCCACTGGGCGACACCAAGGGTCCCCAGTGCTGTCCGAAGATCGGTGCGGTTCGGGAGCCGATCAGGATCCCAAGAGGCCTGAGAGAGGGCTGAACCAGTCCAGCTCTCCAGAATGAAGTGGCCCAGTTGAGGGGACCTGCCTTGGCTTGCCATGCCAAACTTTCACGATCGTCCTGACCGCAGAACCATTCGAGACTGCCTGTCCCGATCAGGGAGACTGGCGACAACGGGTTGATGACTCCCTGGGAATCCATCCCTGTGCGTGTCGTTGGGTAGCGTGCCAATCCTTGGTGACGCGGACTTACTTGTTCAGCCATTGCACTCTGATTCGATCTGCCTGCCTGCCGCGCACATCAGAACCCCCATGTTTATCCTCTTTCTCCCAGGCAGCTTTCGCCATAGCAGTGAGTATCCCTGGTTAAGTGGTTGTCTGTCATCGATCGGAGACTATTATACAATTGATTATCCAATCTCATCGTCGGTCGCCAAGCTCAACTCGGAACACTACGCTCAGGACGCTCTGCTGAAGGTGCGCCGTGAGTTGATCTATGGGAGTCAGTCCGTTCCTGATTCCAAGCTCACCATCAGTTATGACGATTCCATCTGTGGCTCCTTCCTGGCGCAGGTCAGGCAGCGGCACGGAGGATCTGACTCCAATGAACAGATCCTCAGTGAGACCTTGTTGGTGGGCCATAGCCAGGGAGCCGGCCATGCGGCTGTGCTGGCGATGGATACCAGTGTGCGTGGGGCCTTGATGATCGCTGGGCCGGCGGATGCCTATCAGCAAATGCCGTCTGCCTGGACAAGTGTTACGCCGGTCACCCCAAGGAGCCGGTTCAAGATGTTCATTCATGCCGAAGATCGGCATGCTAGGATGTGTTTGTATCATTCTGCAATGCTTGGTTTGAAGGCGATTTCAATCCTGGCTGATACAACCACGCTGGAGGATGTTCTGCCCAGCCAGGTTGTCATTGACACCAGGCTGTGGCCACCCTTAAAATCACACGATTGCCTTACGATTGATTCTGCTCAATTGGATTCGTTCAACAAGGCCTACCTTGAAAAAACTGTTCATCAGTTTCAAGCCGGCATGGATTACCATGAACAGGAGCTCAGCCTGATTACCCCCTCCATGCGTTGACCCGACTGATTCCTGGCATGAAACTGCACTCAATGGTCCGATTTCTGACTCCCCACTCCACTGTCAGCAGTCCGGGTGAGGAGAGTGAATCTGATGTGGTGAAGGTGAATCCCACTGAGGATCAGCTCGTTGATGATCAACTTGAATCCCTGCTGGAGCGGGCCAACCTCACCAGTGTTGTATCTGGGCGTGAGAATAGCCCTGAACTCACCGCCTTGACAGCCATTGTCCCCGTGTCACGGACGGACAAGGAGGCACTCGATCGTGAAATGAGTGACGACGAGGATGATCCGGAACTCACACCGGAGCCAGAACCGCCATCCACTGAGCTCGTTCAGGAACCTTTTGCCGAAATGGAGTCCGAAAACGGACACTTGGCCCTCTTTAAATTCCTGTTTAACCCCATTGAAGAAGCCTCTTCTATGGAAGGGCAGGGAGGTCCTGATCAGGCCAACCTATCCCTCTCGGATGAGTTGGTTGCTGATCTGCAAAATCTGAAAGATCGGATGCAGCATCGTTATAATGTGATCAAGAGAAACTTGTTTAACGTTAACCACTATGAATGAGCCCATCTTCCTCCTGAGTCCACCCAGGTCCTTTTCTTCTGTCGTCTCATCCATTATCGGCCAACATCCTCAATTGTACTGCTTTCCTGAACTTCATCTTCTATGGAGAGATGATGTTGAGCAAGTTCTTTCTAGTAAATCAAATCTGAAGCAATCAAGATTTGCGCCCAGTGGTCTTTTGCGCGCGATTGCCCAGATTCACGAACAAGTTCAAAACAGTGCATCGTGTAGTCGCGCCTGGATGTGGCTTGCTAATCACCAGTCACTAACCAGTAAACAGCTATTTAACTATTTGTGTGAAGCCCACGCCCCCAAGACGTGTATTGAAAAATCCCCAGGAAATACCAGGTCAGTGGACCGCATGCTTCGCCTCTATAAGTATTATCCAAATGCAAAGTTTATCCATCTCACGAGAAGTGTTGTTGGGTCTTCAAAATCTTTGAAAGAGTTCTTTGAGCATCGAGATACGAATCAAGGGGAAAGGAAAAGTCTCCGCCATCCGATTGTCAAAGAAAATTATGCTTTAATGTGGTATGCGATGCATAGAAGTATACTAAAATTTAGGTCTATTGTGCCACCAGCTAACTTTCTAACCGTCAAGGGTGAATCCATTCTCTCGGAGCCGAAGGTGGTTCTTCCGCAGATCTGTCAGTGGCTTGGAGTCTCGGATGACTCAGCCAGTGTCGAGGAAATGCTGAAGCCAGAGCAGTCTCCCTATGCTTTCTTCGGTCCCCGCATGGCTCCATGTGGTAATGATCCCAAATTCATTACGAATCCAGAGTTCAGACAGATGCGCAAAAAATCCTACTCGGTAGCTGATGTCAGAGCCTATCTACATGAAGGCGGACGTTCTGAATTTACTCGTTTCTATATTGATCAGCATGATGATGAGCAGACAGTCGCTGATCTCAAGTCTTGGAATCAATCGGTATTCGAACTTGTGATGGATACTGAGGCTCAGCTTGGTTACGCCTGATCCTATGGAACTACTCCCCATTCAGCTGCCAGCTCGCAGCCATGAGATCCAGCAGATCTTGGCTGCTCGTCAAGCTGGGCAGGCGTCAGGTGTATGGACCTTATTGACACGAGATTCGCTGAGGACATTGATTTATAGCTCTCCAGCTGCCACTGATCATATCTTCGTGTTGCCGCATGACTTTGTTTATCTTGGCTCACGGTCGTGCGGCGATCTCTTGTTTCTAGTTGATGATTCATCGGGACAGCCTGGCCCTATCTATGAATTGACCTATGACTCCGAAAGTGGAATTACAGCCAGTAAAACTGATTCCGTGGTTGATCAGCAAGCTTTCAAAGAATTAGTGCCCATCTGCAGACCATCAGCTCACCAAGAGACAGTGACAACGCTTCACGATTCACTATTGCTTAATGACAATGTGCTGGCAGAAACGAACCTGTCAGCAATCAATGTCCCTTACCATAGCCTTTGGGATGTTATTCAAATCAGAGCTCAATTGTCGGCAGGTGCGACCACGTTACTTGGCTGTACTGAGCGCAGTGGTTCTCTCCATCACTTCAAAGAGACTTATCCTTTCTTGTCAATTGTTGATTCAAGGCTACTGCAAGATGGTTCCGTTGCAATTATAGCCAATGATTCGTCCGTGCGGACGTTGTGTTGTGATGTGGAGTCAAGGCTGTTCGTAACTAACGCGAATAATCCCCCTAGACTTGCGCTAGGCCGCTCACTCTTCTCAGCCGACAGTACTCTGTCAGTGGCTCCTGCATCATCCCAGTTGGCCTATCCCTCTCTTGGACTGGTCCTCTCAAGTTCAGATTCAAGTGAGCCCATGAATGCCGGATCTGAATTGGCAGATATCTCGGTCTATTCTGTTGATTATCTCACGACAACGAATCTTATTTCATCAGATGCAGGATTATCATTTATTCTTGCCGATAGTTGTCGCCATAATGACCACGATCTTGTACCGATGCTGATGCATCACCTCGATTATTCTCAAACACTCGTGCTTTCTTCGAAATTGGATCGCTCAGTAATTTATCTCTTTGCCCAGTCCTCCGTTACCTGAGAGTCCATACGCTTGTCATCTTAACGCCAGACACATCAGAGGAGACACGGAGCATACCATAGGAAGCGAGTCAGTGCCGGAGAGTATTAATCCTATAGGCTTGGATCTGCCTCGGATTGATCCCGTTCGTTTCCGAATAGATGGAAATCTGACTTGGCTGATCTGATCAATCGTTGACACAAGAATCCATGGGTTGGAATCCTCTTCTGCCCTGCTAGGCTGATCAACATTAAGGTTTGGGAGTAAGCTGCAACTCCATGCATAGTCCGTCGCTTCCGCTTGTCTCGGTCTGTATGGCCAGCTTCAACCATGCCCCCTTTGTGGCTGAAGCTGTCAACTCAGTTCTTGATCAGACATTCACTGACTTTGAACTGATCATCATCGATGATGGCTCTAGTGATGGTTCTGATCAGATCCTACTTGGTTTCCAAGATCCTCGAATCCGGCTCAGCCTTTCCTCCAGAAACCTGACGGCTTGTGTCGCGGCCAATCAGGCTGTTGAGATGGCGCGTGGCCGTTATATTGCAGCGATCAGTTCAGATGACGTCTGGGAGCCCGAAAAACTTCAACAGCAAGTTGGTCTCCTGGAAGCCAACCCAAACGTGCTGGCAACATTCTCGTGTGCGAGCATCATCGATCAAGCATCCAGGCTGATTGATGCTTCTGAGAATCCGATGGATCCAGTCGCACAGTTCTATTCAAATGTTTTCAATGTGCAGAATCGTTCTTCCCGTGAATGGTTGGAGCATTTCTTCTTGAATGGCAACTGTCTTTGCCATTCTTCCATCCTAATTCGGAGTGCATCTCTTCGTGAGATTGGGCCTTACAATACGGCCCTTTGTCAGTTGCCTGACTTTGATCTTTGGATTCGTCTCGTTCAGTCTGGCGATATCTTTATTAACTCCGAGCGTCTCGTCCGATTCAGGGTGCTTGCTGGCAACAAGAATGCCTCCGGGTTGGGAAGAAAGAAATCACGCACGATGGCTGAAAATGTCTTTGTCTATTCGCAGTTCTTTGAGATTACTGATCCAATGAACTTGGAACGCTTGATTCAAGCGATGGTCAAGTTTGATCAAGCTGGACAATCCAAAGAGTTCGGCCAAGCGGCTACTGGGGTGACCTTGGCCAAATGGTCATCTGTATGGCATCCCGTTAAGGCAGTTCGTATTGCGGCATTGAACTTCTTACGTCAAACCTGTACGCGTGAGACGGAGCCATCTTCCATTCTGGTTCTTCATTCATCAGAGCTGAATAATGATTCCTATAATATTGAGGAGTTGGATCGCGCCTCTGTCGGCGGCCAGCCCTTATGGAAGGAGGTTCAAATTCTGACTGAGGAGACGAGGCGACTTCAGCAGATTCAACACCATCTTGAGACTGAACTTGCCAAGCATCGACATGTGGCCCAACATTACCAACAACTGGCCACAGAATTGATGAATTCACGAGTGTGGCGTTTATCCGCTCCATTACGCCATGTGATTGACACGATCAAGCGTCCACGTTTTCATCGATGTGGTGCGCCCCTGCCTCAGATTCGTCATCAGATTGGTTCAGCCAAGGATCAAGAAGATTCAGAATCTTCTCGACATTCGACTTCCCCGTTCCACAGTCCATTGATGCGACAGCAGGTGGTTGGGCTGGCACGCCGTATGGCCCGTAAGGTTAGAAGTCTTTCCATGCGGTATGTTTATCCAACTTATCCAGCCCTGCACAGCCTTCTATTTTTCCAGTTTCGACGCAGACTGATTGCATTTCTTAGTCTTCCACACTCCAAGAGACTACGCTCGTTCCCAAATATCTTCTTTCGTGATCTAGAGTATTCTGCAAAGGCAGAGTATCGGCCATTGGTGAGTATCGTCGTCCCATGCTTTAATCACGAGAAATTTATTCAGCAACGACTGGATTCTATTCTTGCTCAGACCTACACTCACTATGAATTGATCCTTTTGGATGATGCCTCCAGTGACCGAAGTGCTGAGTTTCTTCGTTCTTTCTCAGAGTCCCATCCGGACCGGACTCAGCTGATTCTTAACACGACTAATTCTGGTTCTCCCTTCTGTCAGTGGAAGCGTGGACTTACCGCAGCTCGAGGCGAACTGATCTGGATCGCGGAGACTGACGACTTTTGTGAACCGTCCTTTCTCGAGACCCTTGTTCCATCATTCTTCAACCAAGGCGTCATGTTGGCTTTTTGCCAAACGGCCTTTGTCGCATCTGATGGCGTTGATGAGGTTTGGTCCATGGCCCAGTACATTCCTGAGTTGTCGGCGCGAACCTGGACAAAATCCTTCACTTCTTCGGTAGCTTCGCTGGTATCGACTATCTGGAGTCGACGTAACTTGATTCCGAATGTGAGTGCTGCCCTGTTTCGTAAGCCCCATCAGCTTGCACTGCTTGATGATCCACAGTGGCAGTCCATGCGTGTTTGTGGAGATTGGTGGTTTTATCTTGAGATCTCGCGTGGAGGCCTTGTTGCCTATTCAGCTGCAACCGTCAATTATTATCGTCAGCACGGCAATAACAGTTCGGTTGCACTCCACCGGCAGCACTCCTATCTGCTAGAGCATCTGGTCCTAGCCGAGCAGTCGCTCAGATTGTTTCCTCTCAATGGGCAGGTCTGCACGGCCTTGCGAGCTGAACTGCGAGCTCGCTGGTGCGACCGTCAGAGTGATCCGATTCCTGTCAGCATCGAGGAGCGTATTGCCTCTCTTCAGCCCGCAGATGGGTCTGGTCGCTCCCTCAACCTCATGGTTGTGACCTACGCATTGATCCCAGGTGGTGGAGAAATCATGCCACTACGGCTTGCGAATAGTCTCAAGAAGCGTGGCCATTCTGTCAGCGTTCTGAATTGTCGCCAGCAGCCAACGGTCCCTGTTATTCGCGAAATGTTGAGATCGGATATTCCCTTGTTTGAGCTTTCTTCGCTGGAAGCGCTTTCCAGATTGATTGATGACCTCTCCATTGATGTAATCCACTCGCATCATCCTTGGGTTGACACAACGATTGCCGAGCTCCTCCAAGGTAATCCCTGTGTTGCTCATGTTATTACTTCCCATGGGATGTATGACGAGTTGGATATTCATCGTCTGAATTGTGCTGCGCGATTGTTTTCTGGCAGGATCAATCAGGCTACGTATGTGGCTGATCGAAATCGTGATGCCTTGATTGCCCTTGGTTTGAATCCTGCACAGATTCATAAGATACCAAATGCAATTGATCAGCACATAATCCAGCCACTTCCACGGACCAAGCTCGGAATCCCCGACCATGCTTTCCTCGTCTGTATTGCCAGCCGGGCAATTCGTGAGAAGGGCTGGCAAGAAGCCTGTGAGGCTGTTCTGCTTGCTCGTCAACAAACTGAGCGCGATATTCATCTGTTGGTGATTGGTGCTGGGCGAGAGCAAGAGCGCCTAAAAACCGTCTATTCGTGTGAGCAGATCCATTTTCTGGGCTTTCGGGGTAATATACGTGATTTCTATGGTTGTGCTGATCTAGGTATCCTTCCCACTTTTTATCCTGGAGAAAGTCAACCCTTGTCTTTGATTGAATGCTTGTCGGCTGGCCGTCCATTTCTGGCTTCGGATATAGGTGAAATCAAAGAAATGCTCACTGCATCTGATGGACTTGCAGGTTTCGCCATCCCTTTGATGAACTCCACTATCCCAGTGAAAGACTTTGCTAAAGCCATCACTCTTCTCGCAGATGACCCTGATCTTCATGCCAAACTGTGTTCCCTTGCGAGAGAAGCGGCCTTGAAATTTGACGCTTCTATCATGGCTGAGTCCTTTGAATCTGTTTATGTGCAGGCCCGATATCCTCAGCTCAACGTCATGAATTCAATCGGACCCAGCTCTGAAGGACTTCGGGCTGTCCTAACCTAACCAGCTCATGACCACGGTAGATTGCTTCAATCAGGCTTGAATATCCGTCAAAGTGATGTGCGAATCAGGTTGCATGTCTTTTTAATAACCTCTGGCCTCAGATGGGGGTAAATTGGCAAGCAGAGCACACTACGTGCGGCACTCCAGGCATTCGGATACAGCATCTTTGCTGCTTCGCACCCCATAAAATGCCGATAGGGTGGTTGCTCAGGTATTAGTGGAAAGAAATAGCGCCTAGCCATGATCTTCTGTTTGCGTAAAGTCGATAAGGCAATTTCTCTGGCCTTTTCCCCATCGCGAAAGTTGATAGGAAAGTATCCGAAGCTGCTTCGATCCATTTCGCTTCCTAATGGCAACGTGATGGCATCGATATCTTTCAGTTCGGTAAGATATTGCATCGCCACTCTTCGCCTATCGGCGATGATTTCATTGATATGGTTGATTGAACAGAGGCCGACGGCTGCATGAAGCTCGCTCATCTTTGCGTTGAGTCCATCGTCGCAGACGTAATCTTCTGCGGAAAATCCAAAGTTTCTGATTTGCTTGCAGCGCTGGGCGATGGCTTGGTCGTTTGTGAGGATGACTCCTCCTTCAAACGTGTTGAACAACTTAGTGGCATGAAGGCTAACTACGGAGAGATCGCCATGCCCCAGCAGCGACCCACAATGACAATCTGATTTGAAGCAATGTGCTGCATCGTAGATCAATGACAGCTGATGTTCTGTTGCTAGTTGACCAAGTGCATCCACGTCACAGGGAATCCCGTAGACGTGAGTCGGCAGGATGGCCGCCGTTCTACTTGTGATTGCTTTGCGGACTGAATCCGTTGCAATACCATAGCTATCTGGATTAATATCAACAAAAACAGGTGTGAGGCCAGCCATTAGAATGGCTTGGGATGTTGCTACAAAACTGAATGGACTTGTTATCACTTCCCCTGAGATTCCCTGCGTCTTCAGCGCAACAGTGAGGCCCAAGGTGGCATTGGCGACCAGTAGGGCATGGTTCACGCCGAGTTCTTGGGCGAGCCGCTTCTCCAGCTGCTGGCAGAGGGGCCCATTGTTGGTCAGAATCTTGGTGCTCCAGATCCTGTCCAGATAGGGATCCAGTTCTTCTCGATTGGGTAGGAATGGTTGCGTAATATGAACTGCATCGTTCAAATAGGGCAAAGTTTCCCCGTCCTGTCCATTTCCTGAGGTGGGGCGTTGATTGGCCCTCCAGATTGGCTTTTCTGCTGGCACTGGCTGTTGCGGCTCGGATGTGTTGTGCTGCATCAGGCGTGCTAGGGGTTAATCGGCCACCGCTGGAGCCGACTCGGTTGACCGCCGAGTGACGTTGCCTTTGCGTCAGCTTTGGAACTGATGATTGGATTGTTGCTGGGTGAGGTCACTGTACTACCCTGGAACAGCTGCGTTCGCTTTCGAGCTTCCTGGGGTTTAGCGAACTCTGGCTTCGGCATTAAGCCTCGTGAGACCGAAGATTGGTGATGTTGTTGGTGTGATTGTGAGAATCCGGGCGTTGGGTACCCAATCGATGGCCCTGACCTGGCAGGCTGTTGGATCAATCACCTCGGACAGCATCACCGCAAGGACATAGTCTCCTGGCTGCAGGGACGGCCGGCAGGACCAGGTCACTGTAGCTGTGGTTCCATGAGCCTCACTCCAGTTCAGTTCTTCCAGGAATGAATCCGTATAGGCGATATCCAGGCTTTCCTTTGTTCGAATGTGAATGGCCATCCCGGTGATTGAACTGATGGCTTTCCGGTCGACCGATATCAGGATGCTCATGGCCTCGCCATGCCCGATCGTTGAACTTGTATTGTTGTCCTGGTCACGGATCGTGATTCCGAGAATTGCTCCGATCTGAGATCCTGAACGCCCCAACTGGGAGTGAACGCCCAGAATGACTTCCTCTGTTGCCGCCTCCCCAGCAGCTGACCTGCCCTGAGTGTCGGCCTTGACCTGATTCGCCTCAATAGTCATGAAGTCTCTGAAGTAAGCATTGCAGGCTTGATCGATTGAGCCGAGATAGGCGCTGCTACCCTTATTTAAATAAAGGCCAGTGGAGCAAAACATCTTCACGGCGCTCAAGTCGTGACTGACAAACAGAAGCATTGTGCCGTTGTCAATCAAGCTGCTGATCTTCCTGCTGCATTGCTGTTGAAAGATGATGTCACCCACAGACAATGCTTCGTCCACCACCAGCACGCTAGGTTCAACGTGGGCCATTACCGAAAATGCCAGCCTGACAACCATCCCGCTTGAATACGACTTAACTGGTTGATCAATGAATTCACCGATATCAGCAAACGCAAGGATATTGTCGAGCCGTTCGTCGGTCTCTCGTTGGCTGAGGCCCAACAGCGACGCATTGAGATAGACATTTTCCAGGCCGCTGAACTCCGGGTTGAAACCACTTCCCAGTTCGAGTAAAGCAGCGACTCTTCCCTGTACCGCGATCTCCCCCTCGGTTGGCCTGAGCGTGCCGCAGATCATCTGCAGAAGTGTGCTTTTCCCACTGCCGTTCCGACCAATGATCCCCAGGGTCTCCCCACGTCTGACTTCAAAGCTGATGTGTCGGAGGGCCCAGAACTCCCGATAGAACTGTTTCTTTCTTCCGAGCAGCATTTGCTTCAGCCGATCCTTCGGATCTCCGTAAACGTGATAGCATTTCCCTAGATTGTCCACCTTGATCACAACATCGTCTGCTGATGACTGCTCCCTATTCATGATTCTGCGTCCATCTATATCAGGGCCGCTCCATGGAACACTGCTGGACCTTCCATGACCTTCTTCTGAACTCATCGCGGCTGAGTACTCCGTCACATCACGTCCGGGAAGGCTCGCTTGGACCGCTCGAAGAGCCGATGTCCAGCTTCACAGACCACCAGACCCAGGGCAGTTCCCAGGCTGAGATACAGCACGGAAGGGCTTCCCCCTTCGACAAGCACGATGCGCGTCTGCCCGATGATGGATGCCAAAGGGTTGAGGTTCAGAAAGGGGCGCCACATCACCGGAAGCGCTGTGATCGGAAAAAAGATTGGACTCAGGTACATTAACATGCTCAGAAGTACCCCCACCAATTGACCGATATCCCGCAGGAACACGCCCAGGCTTGCCAGAACCCAGCTCACTCCCAGGCAACCCAGAATCAGCGGGATCCAGACGATCGGGAGCCACAGCACTGATGCAGGAATCATTCTGAAGGCCAGTAGTTCAAACAGTCCGAGAATGATCAGGCTGGCACTGGCGTGGACCAATGCATTGCCCAGTGTGACGGGAACGAGCAGATCGAGCGGGAAGACCACTTTGGTGACATAGCTGGGATTGCTGATCACCAGCGATGGGGCTCGACTCACGCATTCAGCCACCAGATTGAAGACGATCAGACCGGTGAAAATATTGATGGCGAAGGCGATCGGTCCCAGTTCTTCCTGCCCGGACCAGCGCGCTTTGAAGACCTGGGAAAACACAAATGTGTAGACGCCAAGCATCAGTAGAGGTTGCAGAAATGTCCAACCAACACCCAGCAAGGATCCTCGATAGCGCCCCAGAACCTCCCGCTCGGTGAGTCGCCACCAGAGCTGACGATTGCGCCACAGTGATCTGTGGAATCGTACGAGCATCAGCCTCGATCGTGTGCTGACAATGTACGGGAGTGGTCAGGAGCCTTCCCCTTTTCCCCATGAACATCGACGGCACGGCCTGGCGCACGATCTGGCTCGAACCGGGTGGCCGATCGGTCGGCGTGATTGATCAGACCCGCCTCCCCCATCTCTTCGAGACCCGCACGATCACCACCGTGGCGGAGGCCGCCGAGGCCATTGCCACCATGGTCGTCCGGGGGGCGCCCCTGATCGGGGTGACCGGCGCCTACGGGCTGATGCTGGGCCTCCAGGATGATCCCTCCAACCAGGCCCTTGAGAAGGCCGTGGCCCAGCTGGCGGCCACCCGTCCCACGGCCATCAATCTCCGCTGGGCCCTCCACCGTGTCCGGCAGCGGGTTTTACCCCTGCCTCCAGCCGAGCGGGCGGCCGCCGCCCGCCTGGAAGCGGCCGCAATCGCCGACGAGGATGTCGCCATGTGCGCTGCCATCGGCAGCCATGGTCTGTCCCTGTTCCAGGCGATCGCCTCCCGCCGGCCTGCGTCCCGGCAGACCGAGCCCCTGCAGGTGCTCACCCACTGCAACGCCGGCTGGCTGGCCACGGTGGACTGGGGTACGGCCCTGGCCCCGATCTACCGGGCCCACCGTGCCGGTCTGCCGATTCACGTCTGGGTGGACGAGACCCGGCCCCGCAACCAGGGGGCCAGCCTGACCGCCTTTGAACTCGGCCGCGAGGGGGTGCCGCACACCGTCATCGTCGACAACGCCGGCGGTCATCTGATGCAGACCGGCCGGGTGGATGCCGTGATCGTGGGCACCGACCGCACCACCCGCAGCGGGGATGTCTGCAACAAGATCGGCACCTATCTCAAGGCCCTTGCCGCCCACGACAACGGCGTGCCGTTCTATGTCGCCCTGCCTGCCTCCACGATCGACTGGACGGTCGCCGATGGGGTCCGTGGGATTCCGATCGAGGCTCGATCGGCTGATGAGGTGACCGCCATCACCGGCCGAACTCCGGCTGGTGGGCTCACCAGCGTGCAGCTGACTCCGGAGGGCAGTCCCGGCTTCAACCCGGCCTTCGATGTCACCCCCGCCCGGCTGGTCACGGCCCTGATCACGGACCGTGGCATCGCCCCCGCCAGCGAAGCGGGCCTGCGCAGCCTCTACGGCGGCCCGCCCCCGACCTGATCGGCTCCCCGTAACC
>CAYGQY010000009.1:0-16001 GCA_964352195.1 uncultured bacterium | reverse complement strand
CCCTTCGCCAGCCCCCCCCTTGAAACCAACGGATCCGTCGACGCGCAGCCGGTTCAATCTCCAGGCTTTCGTGTCACTGATCAGCGACGCGTGCCTGGTGCTGGCGATCGTGATGCTGTTCATCGAGGACGGCAAACGCTTCAGTGCCGGAGCCACCACGGTCTGGCTCGCCATCGAGACCGTGCGCCTGACCAGCGCCCTGCCCTGGTCGTGGGGGGTGCTGGCCATCCTGGCCCTGAACGTGCGCGGGATCGTGCTCGACGACGGTCCGACTCCCGTCTCCCACATGGACTACGTGGTGGTCATCATCGCCTTTCTGGTGGGCTTCGGCCGCGACGCCGGCCACTGGCGCCGCACCGCCACCCTGGTGAGCGGAGCCTGTCTGGTGGGCGTGCTGCTCAACGCTGAGGTCATCGTCGACTTCGCCTGGTGGTCGATCGAGTATCAGGCCCACAGCCTCACCAAGAACCAGACGGCCCTGCTGGCCGGACTGGGGGCCCTCAGCGGCGTGACGGCGGGGGTGCTGGGCCGGCGCCAGCTGCACGGGTGGCTGCCGATGATCCCCTGCATCGCCGCCAGCCTGATCCTGGCGAGAGCCACCACCTCCCGGGCCGCCATGGGACTGGTCCCCCTGTCCCTGCTTCTGGCCGGTCTGCTGATCGTCCGCGATCGGCTCGGCGCAGCCGTCCGCGGCCGGCTCTCGGCACTCACCCCCGCCGCCCGCCGCGGACTCGCCCTGCTCGCCGTGGTGCTGCCGGCCTCGCTGGTGGCCATCGCCCTGATCGTGGAGATCACCGCCCCGGGGGGGCTGCTGCGCTGGTTCAGCGACCTCTACGGGGCGGAAAACCTCGCCAACGACATCGGCAGATTCCGGGTGTGGGAGTGCTATCTCGGGCTGCCGTTCAAGGGTGAGAACCGGTTCATCTATGGAGTCGGGTTTCAGAACTCCTGGCAGGTCTGGTGCACTCCTGAGGTCACGGGCCGGTTCCTGACCCATTCCCATAACCTCCTGCTGCAGATCTGGGCGGAAAACGGGGTCCTGCCCTTCGCGCTGGTCCTGGGGCTGCTGGGGCTGATGGTCCGTCGGGTGCTGCGCAACACGGCGCACCGCGCGAAACCGGGCCGGGGCCGGGAGATGGGGGCGGCGATGGCCTTCACGAGCACCGCGCTGTTCCTCTACCTGATCGGCTTCCACATGGTGGAACTGGGCATGATGAAAGTCCCCATCCTCACGGCCCTGTTCGGGACCTTCCTGGCGGCGATCTATCCCCCCCCGGAACCGGCGCAGAATTCACTCCAGATCGATCACCACGGCACCGGATGAGGCCGCCAGCTCACTGACATGGCGCCGGACGCCGAATTTGCCCTGGGCCACCTCAATGCTGTAGATCCGGGCGGGCCCACGCAGCGCAATGGTGGGGGAGAACCGGCAGCCCCGGTAGACCCAGCTCCCATCGGCATCCCGCTCCTTCGCCAGCACCGTTCCCGGCCCCAGGGGAGCCGAACCGATCTCACGGCCCCGTTCGTCGCGGATCACCACCTCGGTGGTGGGGCTGACCTGGCGGTACTCCCCGATGCCCTGACAGGCGAGGGTGTCGGGATCGAAACGCATGGCCCGCTGGCCCGCGGTCGCCACCGGGGTCACCGAGGCCTGCTGATTGCTGGAGGCCACGATGAAGGACAGATCGATGGCCTGGGGCGGATCATGCCGACCACAGCCGCTCAGCAGAGCCAGCCCGCAGAGGGCTCCAGCCCCGGCGGGGATCATTGAGGATCGGCAGGGCATGGGGGGTGAACACCGCCCCGGAGGATAGAGCGCATCTGGGCCGGGCTCCGAACCCGGTCGAATCCCCAGTAGGGCTGCAGCAGGGAGCGCACGGCGGCGCAGGCGTCGACCCGGCCCAGGAGGGCGGCCAGCTGGCGGCTGAGGGCGGCGCGTTCCTCCCACTCGACGGCCTCGACGTCGGCCTGGCCGCGGCGCAGGGCGGAGAGATCCTGCTCCGGAGCCACCTCGATCCAGTGCAGGTCGAGATCCAGCGCCAGTCCGTAGCCGAGATGGGTGCCGAAGGCGTTCGTCGCCAGGCCCTGGCTGAGCTCCATCAGGGTGCGCAGGGCATCGAGGAACCAGGGGTTGGAGCGATGGCCGTTGCAGGCCACGATCCACTCGGCCGGAAGCCCGGGCCACTCGGGATCCTTCCAGTGCCGCAGCCAGATCACCGATCGGTAGCCTCCCGAGGCCTGGATACTCCGGACAGCGGCGAGACAGGCGGGCAGATCCATCCGGCGCTCCACCGCGTCCCAGCTGTGGGCCAGCACCACCAACAGGGTGGGGCCAAGCTCCCGCCGCAGCGCCTCCTGGCGTCGGGGGTCCAGCAGGGATCGGGCGTAGGCGATCCAGGGGCCGATCGCCAGGGCCGGCTGACCGAAGCGCTCCTGAACCCACCGGGCTCGGAGGGGGCCCATGCACAGGAAGGCCTTCGACCAGGGCCTGGGGCTCTCGAAACCCGACTCCCGCGACACCTTGAGTCCATGCTCGAGCAGCAGGGGCAGGGGGGCTCCGATCAAGGGCAGACCGCCGTGCCGCTTGAGCAGGATGTCGTGGCCGTAGTGATGCGACGACTTCTCGCGCTCCCTCCGCACCGGCGTGTGAAACGCCGGGAGATCACGGCTGGGACGGAACCGACCGTCCTCCCAGAGATCGGGACAGACCCGGGGGGCGAAGGGTTCACTGTGGAAGGCCTGGTGCACCAGACCGGCATAGGCCGAGAGCGCCGCCTCCTCCTCCGGCTCGCCCAGGAGCCGCCGGCGCAGGCCCCTCCGCCACCAGTGGAGATCCTCCCGGCGGCGCCTAAGCATTGCGATCCGTCCAGCCGTGACGCAACAGGGCCTCCATGCGGCCCCGCCGGCAGGCGATCGCCTCGGCCAGGGCGCGGATGGCACCCCGGCCGCCGGGCTCAGGCAGCACCAGATCGGCCCGGTGGCGGAACCAGCCCGGTGCATCGGCCGGAGTGAGCAGCAGCCCGACGTGATCCCGCACCACCAGATCGTTGAGGTCATCGCCCACGTAGGCCGTCCGGTCCGGTGCCACGCCCAGGAGTGCGCCCAGCTCCACGATCGCGGCGGCCTTGTCCTGGACACCCACCAGGGCATGGCGGATCCGCAGATGGGCGGCGCGCAGCTGGGTGGCCCCGCCGCGACCACCACTGAGGCAGGCCACCTCGATGCCCAGCGACTGGATCAGGCGGATGCCCAGGCCATCGCGCACATCGAACCGCTTGAGCGGTTCACCCTCGGATCCGTAGAAGAGGCCCCCATCGGTGAGCACCCCATCGACATCGAGCACGAGCAGCCGGAGTCCATCCAGGTGGCGGCCGCAGCGGCGCAGCCCCAGCTGGAACCGGAGGTGACGCAGAAGGGAAGGGTGCTGCACGGGGGGAGCCGGACGTTGGGCCTAGAGCGTGCTGACGGCCACCGGACCCTTCTGGAGCGGGGCACGGATCGCCAGCAACTGCTCCAGCAGGGGTTCGAGGCGATGCAGGGGCACCATGTTGGGACCATCACTGAGGGCCTGGTCCGGATCGGGGTGCACCTCCATGAACAGCCCGTCCACCCCCACCGCCACGGCGGCACGGGCCAGGGGAGCCACGAATTCCCGCTGCCCCCCACTGCTCGTGCCCTGACCCCCGGGCTGCTGCACCGAATGGGTGGCATCGAAGATCACCGGGCAGCCCAGATCACTGAGCTGGGGCAGGCTGCGGAAATCCACCACCAGGGTGTTGTAGCCGAAGCTGTTGCCTCGCTCCGTCAACCAGATCTCGGGAGCGCCCGCCTGCCTGAGCTTGGCCACCACCTGGGCCATGTCCCAGGGAGCGAGAAACTGACCCTTCTTGACGTTGATCACCTTGTCGGTGCCGCTGGTGGCCTCGGCGGCCGCGATCAGCAGGTCGCTCTGCCGGCAGAGGAAGGCCGGGATCTGCAGCACATCGACCACCTCCGCCACCGGGGCGGCCTGCAGGCTCTCGTGGATGTCCGTGAGCACCCGCAGGCCGTGGCGCCGTTTGACTTCGGCCAGCACTTCAAGGCCGGCTGTCACACCCGGACCGCGGAAGGAACCCCCCGAACTGCGGTTAGCCTTGTCAAAACTGGCCTTGAAGATATACGTGATCCCCAGACGATCGGTGATCGCCTTGACCTTCTCAGCAATCTCGAACACCAGCTCCGGGCTCTCGATCACACAGGGACCAGCGATCAGGGTAAAGGACATCGGGGCAAGGGGGGAATGGGGGAATGGTGTCGACCCAACGGGACCAGACAGGGAGCCAGCTGGCCGGATCAGCGGTCAGGATCCAACGAGATTGCGCTCCAGTGAGGCAAGATCCCTGAAGGAATCAGAACGCTCCAGCAACTCACGGAAGCTGCCGAACGCCTTGATCCGGCCCTGGTGAAACTCATAGATCCGATCGCAGCGCATCACCGTGGAGAGGCGGTGGGCGATCACCACGGTGGTGCACCGCCTGCCAATCACATCCAGAGCCTCGATCACATCACTCTCGGTGCGATTATCCAGGGCACTGGTGGCTTCATCCAGCAGCAGAAATTCCGAGCCGCGGTAGAACGAGCGAGCCAGCGCCAGACGCTGACGTTGCCCGCCGGACAACTGCAGGCCATTCTCTCCGATCGGCGTGTGGAGGCCATAGGGCAGTTCACTGACGAATTCATCGAGCTGGGCGGCCTCCAGGGCCGCCCAGACCGAATCCTGATCAGTCTCGTCGGCATGCTGGCCGAAGGCCACGTTCTCGATCACGCTGGCATCCAGCAGGTTGATGAACTGCGGAACCTGGGAGCAACAGGCCTGCCAGGCCGGCACATCGAAGCTCGAGACGGGAATTCCGTCGAGGGAGAGGTGCCCCTTCCCCGGGCTCAACAGGGCCAGCAGGAGCTGGGCGGTGGTGGTCTTACCGCTGCCTGTGGCCCCCACGAACGCCACGCGGGACCCCACCGGAATGGTGAGATCAATCCCCTTGAGCACCCAGTCGTGGGCGCCGGGATAGGCATACCAGACATCCTCCAGCCCGATCGTGCGCGTGGGCATCACACCCCTGGGGGTGGGAACGCCCGGATCGCCCAGAACGGGATTTCCGGTGGGCAGCGTCAGGTACTCGATCGTCTTGTCGATCACCGGCAGGCCGCCTCGCAGCTGATTGAGTGAGCTGAAGAATTCCTGCAGCGGGGGGGTGAGGCGAAGGGCCGCAATCGCCAGGGAGGAGATGAAGGGGATGATTTCGGTGACGCTGGAGCGATTCCCGTTCAGCAGGGCGGGAACGGCCCCGACCGCGAAGATCAGGGTGATCCCCAGCGGTTCGATCAGAAAGCGGGGAACAACCGGCAACAGCTCGGCGGACCAGGCGTACTCCTTGGCTTTCTCCCCGGTTTCGATGAACCCCTTGCGGAAGAAGGCCTCGGAACCGGTGAGCTTGATATCTCGGATGGAGCCCAGGGACTCGAGCAGAATATGGGCCGTACGGGCCTCCAGCCGCAGTTTCTGCTTGGAGGCATGGCGCAGGTAGGGGGTGATCAGCTGGGACAGCAGCAGATAGGAGCCGACCAGCGACACGATCAGGACGACGGCCGACCAGCGACCGATCACCAGCACGCCGAAGGACAGCAGCAGAATCGAGAAGATGCTGCTGAACATCTTCAACAGGGGATTGACCACCGAGTTGGATGTTTTCTTGATATGGCTCAGCAGCATGGCCGATAATTTGGCCGTGCTTCTCGAGAGATGATATTCATAGCCCTGGGCCAGAACATTGGCGTGGATTCTGTTCGACAGATCAATCCAGACCCGAGCCGTGAGCCGTTGCTGAAAGAACTGCAGCCCCAGCTTGCTGAACGAGGCCGCCCAGGCCAGCACCGCAAACAGCAGGATGAGCCAGAGGCTCTGATCGATCTGATCTCCGCCGAAAACACGCACACCAGGGATGCGATCCTCCAGGGGGCGACCGACGAGCGCTCCCATCAACCGGGCGATCACTCCCACCGAGGCCAGGTCGATCAGGCCAGGAAGAATCGACAGCGGCACCAGAATCTTCAGCTGTTTGATGCGTTCCTGGGGCAAGAACGCGAGCAGGGTGCGCAGCTGTCGGTACGTCCGGCTCTTCGAGAGCGGGTTCAATCGCCTGACGGACTCAACGTTCAGGCCAACCCTATGGGAGACGGCCTCCTTTCCCGCTCCGAAGCGGCCAGCGCCTTAGCCGCCCCCGGACCTGCCTCAGCCACAATCTCCAGCCAGGAGGAGAGCGCAGCGCCGAGGCCTGACCCTGGAGGAGCCGGCTCCAGTGCGCGTCGATCTCCAGCAGTGCCCGCTCCCAGCGCCGGCGCAGCACCGGCTCCGAGCCGGTCTCGAGTAGGGCCTCCAGCCGCTCTGGAGGGGGGAGCCAGGCGGCGGGGTCGGCCACGGCCGCCATTATCCGCTCCAGGTCGGCCTCGAGGGTGCCGCAGCCGATCTGATGGCCGAGGAGTCCGGGATCGAGGCTGTCGGCCAGGGCGTGATTGAGGCTGCTGAACACGACGCAACCGCAGGCCAGGGCCTCAATTGGCGGCAATCCGAACCCTTCACTGACGCCCCGCCCACGCCAGTAGTCGGCCGAGTCATAGAGCACCACGGCGGCGCCGTTGCACAGCCCGACCAGATCCTCCACCCAGCCGCGCTGAACCTCCACCCGCAGCCCCCTGGCGCGCAGGGCGGGCACCAGCCGATCCAGGACATAGGGACTGCTCTTGCGCTCCTGCACCAGCACGTCGATGGGTCGCGGTCCCGCGGCGGCCAGGTCCGGCCGGCGCTCCCCCCGCTCCAGCCACGGGGACTCCAGGGCATTGGGCACCAGATAGAGCGGGTTGCGAGGGGCTCGGTCCCCCCAGTAGCCGAGGGTGTTGCGACTCACCGCCAGCACCGGGACGCCGGGGGGCAGAGCGAAGCCATAGCCGCTGCTGTGGGCGTGGTACGCGCTGGGCCGTCCCCGCAGCCGACGCAGCTCCCGGGGCACGTCAAAACCCCAGCTGACGATCCAGAGGGCCTCACCCGGGGGAGCCTCCCGGGCCAGTAGATCCTCCAGATAGGGCCGACCCTCTTCGCGCTGGCGGTAGGTCACCACGGAGGTCGGCCGGAGCGAGGCGGTCAGCTGTGCCGTCTGGAGTTCGACCTGAAGGCCACCGCAACGGAACCTGCCGGTGGTGCCGGGAACGAGGAAGCGAAGGGGTCGCACGGGAGGGGCGCAGATCAGCCGCCCCGACTCTGACTCAGGCGACGACGGGCTCGGTGCTGCCGGTCCGCTGGCGACGGGTGAGGAAGCCGAAGAGCACCTTGCCGATGGCGGCCACGAGGTTCCCTTCCAGTTCCTGGAACATGACCATGTTGAGATGGAAGGCGTGGTTGGCCTCCTCCACGATGCGGTCGGCCGTGGGCTGATCGATCGGCAGCTGATCCAGGCTGGTGCGGTAGTTGGCCTTGAACGCCTTCTCGTCGGGGATGGCGTCGAATTCGTAGAAGCGCAGGCCCTCGTGCTCGCCCAGGTTCATCGCTTTCTGGGCGATGGCCTTGAGGATCTGACCGCCGGAGAGATCCCCGATGTAGCGCGTGTAGTGGTGCCCCACGAGCAACTCCGGGGCCTCCTGGGCCACCTGGCGGAGGCGGGCCACGTAGGCGGTGGCTCCGGGGGTGGGCTGCACCTGCTGGCGCCAGTCGGAGCCGAAGTAGAAGGCCAGATCCTGCTCAAGGGCGGAACGGCGGTTGAGCGCGTCACTGGCGATCGGCCCCACCACGGGGTGGGCCTTGAGCTTGCCGATCTCCTCCTCCATGGCGCAGTACACGACATAGAGGTCGGCGACCAGCTTGCGATAGCTGATCTTGTCCACCACCCCCTTGAGGAAGCAGGTCACGAAGCCGGTGTTCTCGGCCATCGTGTGGGCTTTCTTGGTGCCTTCGCGCAACTGAGAAGCAAGGGCGACAGCCATCTCGACGGGGGTGCTGTTTGTGACGAACAGACAAATTAGGGCCGATGGGAGAGCAGAGTCGCTGCAGGTTGCGAAGGGTTAAGCGGCCCTGTCCCCACGGTCGCTCTGAGGGTCCAGCAGGGCGAACAGCTCGCGGCAGATCTGCTGGAGCTTCTCCACGACCTCGGGCCTCGGCAGGTTGGGGCCACTCGGTCGCCAGTCCCCCACGGTGGCCAGGCGCCACTGCTCCCCCTGGAAGGTCATGCCGCTGATCAGCACACCCAGCAGGCGGGGCGGCCCCTGGGCGGGCCCCGGGGCCTCGATCAACCGCAGCTGCATCAGCAGGCTGCGGCACTGGAGCCGGGGACTCCAACCGGGGAAGTGAAAGGCCAGATCCACCGACTCCTCCTCCTCGAAGCGACGGGTGACCGGATCGTCGCGCCAGGGGGTGAGATTGGCTCTGGCATCGGGGAAATGGCGGCGCAACAGACCGGCGGCCGAAGCGATGGCCTGGGCCATCTCCGGACTGCGGGCCAGATCTGCCGCATTCATGGCGTTTCCCCTGAGCAGAAGGGCGGATCGGGCGGAACCTAGGCTCGCCCCAACGATCCCATGCTGCAGCGCCCCGCAGGCCGCTGCGCGAAATGGTCGTTGGATGACCACGGGTCCACCCCTGGTCGCCGTCCCGTCTCACCCCGAACGTCCTGCCGCCGATGGCGACCACCTCCCCGGCCCCCCTCCGCACCGACAGCCCGGCTCCCGGTCAGGTTGCCTACGAGAAACTCACTCCCCCCGGCAGCGGCACCGCCATCCGCTTCGAGAACGGCCTGCCGGTGGTACCGCCCGATCCGATCATCCCGTTCATCCGCGGCGACGGCACCGGCGTGGACATCTGGCCCGCCACCCAGCGGGTGCTGGATGCGGCGGTGGAGCGGGCCTACGGCGGTGAGCGCCGCATCGAATGGTTCAAGGTGTTCGCCGGCGATGAGGCCTGCGACCTCTACGGCACCTACCAGTACCTGCCCCAGGACACCCTCACCGCCATCGAGCAGTACGGCGTGGCGATCAAGGGCCCGCTCACCACGCCGATCGGCGGCGGCATCCGCTCCCTGAACGTGGCCCTGCGCCAGATCTTCGACCTCTATTGCTGTGTGCGTCCCTGCCGCTACTACAGCGGCACCCCCAGCCCCCACAAGCGCCCCCAGGACCTCGACGTGGTGGTCTACCGGGAGAACACCGAAGACATCTACATGGGGATCGAGTGGGAGGCCAGCGATCCGGTGTGTGTGGAGCTGATCGCCCACCTCAACGACGTGGTGATCCCGGCCAATGGCAAGCTCGGCAAACGGAGCATCCCGGAGGGCTCCGGCATCGGCATCAAACCGGTGAGCAAGGCCGGCACCCAGCGCCACGTGCGCAAGGCGATCCAGCACGCCCTCGGCCTGGAGGGGGCCAAGCGCCACGTGACCCTGGTGCACAAGGGCAACATCATGAAGTTCACGGAAGGGGCCTTCCGCGACTGGGGCTATGAGCTGGCCACCAGCGAGTTCCGCGAGGTCTGCATCACCGAGCGGGAAAGCTGGATCCTGGGCAACCTGGAGCGCAACCATGGCCTCACCATCGAGGACAACGCCCGCCTGATCGAGCCCGGCTACGACAGCCTCACGCCCGAGAAGAAGGCGGCGGTGGATGCCGAAGTGAAGGGGGTGCTCGACGCCATCGGCGAGAGCCACGGCTACGGCAAGTGGAAGGCGATGGTGCTGGTGGACGACCGCATCGCCGACAGCATCTTCCAGCAGATCCAGACCCGCCCCCAGGAGTACTCGGTGCTCTGCACCCTCAACCTCAACGGCGATTACATCTCCGATGCGGCGGCCGCCGTGGTGGGCGGCCTGGGCATGGCGCCGGGGGCCAACATCGGCGACAACGCGGCGATCTTCGAGGCCACCCACGGCACAGCGCCCAAGCACGCCGGCCTCGACCGCATCAACCCCGGCTCGGTGATCCTCAGCGGCGTGATGATGCTCGAGTACCTGGGCTGGCAGGAAGCCGCCGACCTGGTCACAGCCGGCCTGGGCGCCGCCATCGCCAGCGGTCAGGTCACCTATGACCTTGCCCGGCTGATGGAGCCGCGGGTGGAGCCGGTGAGTTGCTCGGGCTTCGCGGAGGCAGTGATCACTCGCTTCAGTGCGGGGTAGGGTCGCCCTCCCATGGGCAGCAGGCGATCGGTGAGATCCGGCAGCAGAGCAGTCGCCGCGGCGAGATCGATGGCCTCCGGGCCGTCGCGATTGTGGCGGTCATCCTCAACCACCTGAACGAATCGCTGCTGCCAAGCGGCTTTGTCGGGGTTGACGTCTTTTTCGTGATCTCCGGCTACGTCTGCACGCGATCGCTGGAACACAAGCCACCGGCCGGCAGCGGCGGGGCCCATCTGGCGGCGTTCTACCGCCGGCGCATCCAGCGGCTGGTGCCGGCCCTGGCGGCCTGTGTTGTCGTCACAGCCCTGCTGACCTGCCTGGTGGTTCCTGATCCGACCGCTTCGCTCTGGACCGGACTGCTGGCGCTGGCCGGTGCCTCCAATCTGTTTCTGTTCCAGCAGGCCACGGATTATTTCGGCTCCAGTGGGCTGCTGAACACCTTCACCCAGACCTGGTATCTGGGGGTGGACTATCAGTTTTATCTGATCTTTCCCCTGGCCTCCTGGCAGCTCGGTCTGGGCCGGACCGGCGCCCCGGGTCGCCGGCGCTTCCGCCTCGCGATGGCCGTGGTGGCCGCGCTCTCGTTTCTCCTATTCCTGCACCGGCGGGAACTGGATCCGTCCGCCGCCTTCTTCCTGCCGGGCCCCAGGATCTGGGAGCTGGCGGTGGGCTGTCTGCTGGGCGTGGCCGGGGAAGGCCAGCGGGCGGATCAGGACGGGGCCAGGGGTGGTGACTGGCTGGCCTGGGGGGCGTTGCTCGCCCTGGCCGGGGCGACCCTGGCCCCCCAGGGGCAGGGCCCGATTCCGTTGCTGGTCAGCGTGGCGGCGACCTGCGCCCTGATCCGGACCCTGAGGGCAGGATCACCGCTCGGGCGGATCCTCACCTGCCCACCGGTGCTGCGCCTCGGTCTGATCTCCTATTCGCTGTACCTCTGGCACTGGAGCGTGATCGCCCTCAGTCGCTGGACGGTCGGGATCCATGCCTGGAGTGTGCCGATTCAGCTGCTGCTGATGCTGGGGCTGGCCGAACTCTCCTACCGGTGGATCGAAACCCCAGCGGCCATGACGCTGGGGGCCGCCAGGAACCGGCGCAGCCTCCTGATCGGCTTCGGCCTCAACGCCGCCGCCGCCACCCTGCTGCTGCTGCTGATCGGCGGGGGGCTCGGGGGCCGTCTCTATGCCGGAGTGCGGCCGGCCACATTGTCGGAGCAACGGCAGAAGCAGCGCATCGCCGGCACGGCCATCACCGCCTTCGAGTGTCTGGCCGATCGCAAGGCCCGGCTCGACGGCCGCCGGATCGAGGCGCTGTTCACCACCTGCTCGGCCCCTCCCACCCCGGAGGGCGGGGCCGAGGCCGGAACACTCTTCGTCGTGGGCGACAGCCACGCCGCGGCCCTGATTCCGCTGGCCGCCGATCTGCACCAGGCAGGACTGGGCATCACCCTGCTGGCCAAGGCCGGCTGTCCGTTCCCGGCCACATCCCACGGCCATCTCGATCCCGGCTGTGCACGCTTCCAGCGGAAGGTCGCCAGCCGGATTCTGGCCGTGGGCCGGCCCGGGGACGCCGTGCTGGTGGCGGGCTATCAGCTGAGCCATCTGGCCAGTGGCCTGGAGGCCAGCCGTGATGGCTTCCTGGATCGATCCGGTGAACCGATCCGGGGCACCCAGGGCAAGATGGCGACCTACGCCCAGGCCCTGGAAACCTTTGCGGCCAAGACCGAGGGGGCCGGCCTGCGGGTCATCCTGCTCGGGGCTGGGCCGAGACTGATCGGGCGTGACACCTGTCTGCCGGAATGGTTCCGACCGGCCCGGTGGAATGCAACCTGCCTGGAGGCTCTCCGGGAGGAAGCGGTCGACGCCGACAGGATGAACACCCGACTGCGCCGGACCCTGCCCGCGGGTGTGCACCTCATCGATCCGATGCGTTGGATCTGCCCGAAGGGTTGCTCGCTGACTGATCTGAGGGCATTGCTGGCCGACGACGACCATCTCACCGACACGGCAGTGCGGCGGTTGAAGCGGCCGGTGCTCGACGCCTTGCCTTCGACGAAGCCTCCCCCAGGGTCGGCGGCAAGCCGGGCAGACTGAACGCCATGAGCTGTCCATCCACCGGCCCCGACTCCATGGTCCGTGCTGCCGATGCCGTCAGCGCGGCCGGTCGCGCCAGCGCCGCCGATCCCTGCATCCACTGCGGGTTCTGCCTGCCCAGTTGCGCTAGCTACCGGGTACTGGGAACCGAGATGGACTCGCCCCGGGGGCGGATCCACATGCTTAAGGCGATCGAAGCCGGCGAGCTCAGCCTCGATGCCACGGTGGCGGGCCATTTCGACTCCTGTCTGGGTTGCCTGGCCTGTGTGAGCGCCTGTCCCTCGGGAGTGC
Organism: uncultured bacterium; assembly: GCA_964352195.1. GTDB lineage: Bacteria > Cyanobacteriota > Cyanobacteriia > PCC-6307 > Cyanobiaceae > CAYGQY01. The sequence continues at coordinate 3,433 of CAYGQY010000009.1, read as the reverse complement.
GCTACGACGAGCTGATCGAGGCCGCCCGCCCGAAACTGAACGCGCCGGAGTTGCGCAGCCCCTGGCAGCGGAGTTTCCGAGCTCTCCTGTTCCGGCTGCTGCCCTACCCCGCCCGGCTGCGGGCGGTGCTGCAGCCCCTGCGGTTCTACACCGGCACCCCCCTGCAGCGCCTGGCCCGCCGCAGCGGCCTCACCCGTCTGTTCGGACCGGAGATCGCCGCCATGGAACGGCTGCTGCCGCCCCTCGCCCCCGAAGCCTTCCGCGACACCCTGCCAGTGGTGGTGCCCGCCCAGGGGCCGCGGCGCTACCGCGTGGGGCTGGTGCTGGGCTGCGTGCAGCGCCTGTTCGATCCGGAGGTGAACCAGGCGGCGGTGCGGCTGCTGAGCGCCAACGGCATCGAGGTGGTGATCCCGCCGGCCCAGACCTGCTGCGGCGCCATGACCCATCACCAGGGAGTACTGGAACAGACCCGCGACCTGGCCAGCCGCCTGATCGAGAGCTTCGAGGCCGTGATCGGCCCCGGCCGGGCGGCGGGCACCGCCCCCCTCGACGCGGTGCTGGTGGCCGCCTCCGGCTGCGGCCACACCCTGAAGTCCTACGACACGATCCTGGCGAGCGAACCCGCCTGGGCGGCCAGAGCCGGAGCCTTCACCGACCGGGTGGCCGACATCCAGGAGTTCCTCGAGCGCGTGGGCCTGAGCGAGACCTTCGCCTCCCAGCTCCGGCCGCTTCACCACGCCGATGGCACACCGGCCAGCGCCGAGCGGCCCCTGCGGCTCGCATATCACGATGCCTGTCACATGATCCATGGCCAGGGCCTGCGTGAGCAGCCCCGCCGGCTGCTGCGCCACATCCCGCACGTGCGCATCGTGGACGCGGTGGAGGCGGGGGTGTGCTGCGGCAGCGCCGGCATCTACAACCTCGTGCAACCGGAGGAGGCCGCCGAACTGGGCCGCATCAAGGCGGCCGATCTCAGCGCCAGCGGTGCCGATCTGGCCGTGAGCGCCAACATCGGCTGCAGCCTGCAGATCCGCCAGTTCATGGACGGCACCTCCCGTCCGATCGCGGTGCTCCATCCCGTGCAACTGCTGGAGCGCAGCGCCCGGGGAGGGGGATGAGCCCGGCGGCTCATCATCGCGACTTATCGGCTGGATTCCGAATGCTGTGGGATGAAACCGACTGGTCCGGCAAAAGGGAAACTAGGGTTCAGCAACTCTGAAGGAGGACCAGTTCTTGAGCAAACGCTTCGACTGCCCCGCCTCCTATCCCAGCCTCCCCAATTCCACCACTGCCAAACCCATCTGCGCCAAACCCATCCGCGCCAAACCAGATCGACATTGTTCGATTTCCTTGAATTGGAATGAACACAGATCTCCACGGCCATGCTGTCCAAACAGGCAAGGAGCTTGGATGATCCTTCTGCACAACCGATTCAACCCTCCATTCACCTACGGATCAGTTGCCCCATGCCGTTCTACACCTCCGCGAACAGACTGCGCCTCTCCCTGAGCGTCAACGACCAGATTCCCCTGAGTCGCCATTGGCTGGTTGAGGATGGCTATGTCCGCTGGGCCTGCTGGAACGATCAGTACGAACTGGTCAGCCTGGGCGTGTGGGGGCCAGGCGATCTGATCCTGGTTCAGCCCGACTGGATTCAATCCGGCCACGAGCTTCGATGCCTGACCCGTGCGGTTGTCGAGGAAGCGAAGCCATCAGCGGAGGAGATTCACCTCAGCGTTCACAGGCAGTTGCGGCAGCTCAGTCAGCTCACACTGATCGGCCGCATCCGGCCGGCCGATCAGCGTCTGATGGAGCTTCTGGTCTGGATCGGAGAAACATTCGGCAGTGTGAACTCCAACGGTATCCGCCTGTCACTGGTTGACATGAATCTCACCCACCGGGGCCTGGCTGAGCTCTCCGGACTGACCCGGGTCACGGTGACGAAATCCCTGAATCGCTTCAAAGCCGAAGGGCTGATTCGCTCCCTGGGAGACACGGATCTGCTGGTGCCGAGGCCCCAGCGGTCAACACCGCTGATCCGCGTCAGCCGCTTGCATCACAGCAACACTGAAGGAGCTGCGATCTCCATCCCCACATCGCAACAGCCATGACCATCCCCCTCCCGACGGACACCCCCCATGCAGACCTCGATTCTCGATTCACCCAAGGGGTCCACCCCACGGCCTGAGCCCATCGTGGAGCAGGCCAGACCGGCCCGAATTCCCTGGCACCAGCAGTTCCGGCGCGTTCAGATCGTGCAGTCCCTGGAGGCGGTTCAGGACCTGATCGCCATCTCACTCTGCGTCGGCCTGTTCTGCGTGATGGTGCTGCAGCTGTGGGCGATCTTCCGGTCGCTGTTCTCCACGCTGCAATTTCATGCGGTGACGGCGGACATGCTGTTCATCCTCATTCTGGTGGAGCTGTTCCGGTTGCTGATCATCTATCTGCAGGAGCAGCGGGTGTCAATCGGGGTCGCGGTGGAGATCGCGATCGTCTCGGCCCTGCGGGAGGTGATCGTCAAGGGGGTACTGGAAACCGACTGGCGTCAGATCCTGGCCGTCTGCGTGTTCCTGATGGCGATGGCGGTGCTGCTGGTGGTGCGGGTCTGGTTGCCGCCCACCTTCGAAGGGGTGGATCCGGAAGCGCGGATCTCGGCCCGGGTCCGTCAGGCCTGCGAGCGGCATTGAGCGGGAGGACTAGGCGATCTCCTCCACGGCGAGAGCCCGGCCCCGCTCCATCCAGTGCCAGGCCCGATGCAGGCAGCCGGCCTGGCCCAGATTGCCCGGAAAGGTGAGCAGGGGCAGCCCCGGGAAACGTGGGTGATCGGGGCCGAGCCGGAGCAGCGATAGTCCGGGCAGAAGCTGACCCTCCAGCCGCACCGATGCCAGATCGAGCCCGGAGGTGAGCAGGGTCTGGCTGGTGGTTCCCCCCTTGCTGATCAGATACCCGAGCTGGGGCGGCAGGTCGGCGGCGATCCGGGCCATCAGCCCCGCCAGGGCCTGCCCGAGCGGCCCGCTCACGGCCGGATCTCGTCCGCCCCACAGCCCCCGGCTGGTGGCCAGCACCGGTGTGCGGCCGGCCAGCCAGAACGCCACCATCCGCTCCAGCAGCTCCCCGTGCAGCCCAGCCAGTCGCTCCTCCAGCCGGACCGGGTCGCCCGCCGATCCGTGCAGGCACTCCACCACCCACTCGCCCGGGATCTCCGCTTCGGCTACGGCACCAGCCATCTGCCGGCCTGGGTGGAGGAGAAGAGCGGTGGTCGGAGACCGGCCGACTCGGTGGAGCTGATCGCCCTGCCCGATCTGGAGCCGTCCCGTGGGCAGGCCCTGGAGTCGAGGTTGCGGCGGTTGGGAGGCAACCCCCTCGTGGCCGTGGATGCGGAGTGCCCCCGACACCTGCAGGCCCTGGGGCAGCGGCGCCGACGGAGCGGGCG
>CAYGQY010000008.1:0-16462 GCA_964352195.1 uncultured bacterium | reverse complement strand
CCCCGGAGGGGATCGGAGCCGCCTGGGGGGCTGCCATGGCGGGGGCCCGCGGCGCGGGGGCGCGGGTGATCGTGGAGGAGTTTCTGCGCTTCGAGCTGGAGATCACCCTGCTCACGGTGAAGCCGTGGAGTGGTCCAACCCTGTTCTGCCCACCGATCGGCCACATCCAGGAGCGGGGCGACTACCAGTGCAGCTGGCAGCCCGCCAGCCTGGGGGCCGCCCAGCTGGCGGCGGCCCAGGCCATGGCCCGCACCGTCACCGACGCCCTGGGCGGTGCCGGCCTGTTCGGCGTGGAGTTCTTCCTCTGCGGCGAACCGGGGCTGGAGGAGGTGGTGTTCTCCGAGCTCTCCCCCCGGCCCCACGACACCGGGCTGGTGACCCTGCGGGGCCAGAACCTGAGTGAATTCGATCTGCACCTGCGCGCCGTGCTGGGCCTGCCGATTCCCGAGATCCGCTCCACGGGGGCCGCCGCCAGCCGGGTGATTCTCGCCACGGAGACCCTGGAGCAGGTGGCCTACACCGGAGTGGCCGAGGCGTTGGCCGAACCCGAGACCCAGCTGCTCCTGTTCGGCAAACCCGATGCCCGCCCCCAGCGGCGCATGGGGGTGGCGGTGGCGGCGGGCGCCAGCGTCGCCGAGGCGCGGTCCCGGGCCGACCGGGCGGCGGCCCGGGTGCGGGTGACAGGGACGAACTGAACCGCTCCACCCCTGGCCCGACAGGGATTTGGGCCTTATGGTGCCGCCATCAGGATGATCCATGGCCCAGGCACCACCCCGCCGCCGCTCCAGTTCCAGCCCCGCAGACGGCGCCAGACCGGGCGGGGAGACCCAGCGGAGCAACGCTGCAGCAGGGCCACTCCGGACGGACGCGAACCCTCCCAGGAAGCCGGCCGGCCGGAGGACCCTCGGGCCCCGGGCCCTGCTGCTGCTGACCTTCGGCTGCGGTGTTGGCCTCGGCTATGGCCTCGCCGGCCCCCTGCCCCGGCTGCTGGACATGGTCGGGGCCCATCTGCAGCACGCCTCGCCCTCCATCCGGTCCCTGGCGGCGCCGCTGGGCCTGGACGAGCGCCGCATCCTGGTGCTGGGCACCGACCAGATCAGCGGCAGCACGGATGTGATGGTCACCGTGCAGGTGAAGGACGGCACCACCCAGCTGACCCAGGTTCCGCGCGACACCTTCATCGAATCGGAGCATTACGGCGTGCAGAAGGCCAATGCGCTCTATGCGATCGGTGGCGTGGACGTTGCCAAGCAGGAGATCGGCAGCCTGCTCTCGACCCCGATCGACCGCTATCTGCTCGTCAACCTGGACGCGGTGCAGCGGCTGGCCGAGGAGCTGGGAGGCGTGGAGGTGGATGTGCCGAAACGCATGTACTACACCGATACGCGCCAGGATCTCTACATCGACCTCTACCCCGGCCCCCAGGTGCTCCAGGGCCGTGATCTGGAAGGCTTCCTGCGCTACCGCAACGATGAGCTCGGGGATCTGGGCCGGATGGAGCGCCAGAAACTGGTGCTACGCGAAATCTTCCGCAAGCTGGCCCAGCCGGGCACGGTGGCCCGGCTGCCGGCCCTGCTGCAGCTGGCCGGCCGCGACATCACGACGGATCTGACCCCGGTGGAGCTGGGGGCATTGCTGGCGGCGCTCAGCAGCACCAACCTCAGCACCGAACGGCTGGCGGGGCGCCTGTACTGGCACGAGGAGCTCAGCTACTGGATGCCGGATGTCAACAACCGACATGACGGCCAGGAGACCCGGGAGTCGGCCTCGTTCCACTGATCCGGCCCGGGCAGCGGCGTGCGGGCGGCGGCGATGTGCACCCCTGCCGCCGCCAGGTACTGGCCGACATGGGTCTGCCAGCCGTAGTGGCGCCAGACCGCCTCAAGGCCGTTGTCCCTCCAGCGGCCCCAGCGGCCGGGATCCGCTCCGGCCGCCTCGATCCCCTCCTGCAGCGCATCGAGGTCGGACACATCCACCAGCAGCCCGTTGCGGCATCGGCCCAGGATCTCCCGGGGTCCGCCGTCGTCGGTGGCCACCAGCGGCAGTCCGCAGGCGGCCGCCTCCAGCAGGGTCAGCCCGAACGGCTCCGTCAGGGCGGGGTTGACGAACAGCCCACCGCGCCGGGAGGCCCAGCGGTACAGGGGGGGAATCTGCTCACGGCGGTGCTGCTTCGGATAGGCCACGAGCCCGTACAGATCGTGCCGATCCACCAGGTCGAAGATCTGCCGGAAGAGATCCCGGGAGTCCCGCTCCAGCTGGCTGCGGTCCTGCCGGCAGCCGAGCACCAGCACGAGGTTGTGGTGCTGGCGGAGGCGCTCGGAGCGGCCGAACACCTCGAGGAGGGCCGGAACGTTCTTGCGGAGATCGGCCCGGCAGATGGCCAGCAGCGGGGGCCGCCGCGGCTCCCGCAGGAAGGGCGCCAGCAGAGCCTCCACGTCCCTCTCCTCCTCGCCCCCGTCTTCGCCGGGGCGGGGGGGATGGAAGGCGAGGCCATCCACACCGGGGGGGATCACCTGGGCCAGCTCCGGATGGAACCCCGCGTAGGGGCCGTACTGCTCCACCAGCTCCTGCCGGGTGCTGGTGACCACCAGAGCGCTGCGGGCGAGGACCAGTTCCTCGGCGGCGATGCGGCGCTCGAGGCGATAGCGGCGCTCGATCCGGCCGGGATCCAGTCCAGCCGCCAGCAGCCGGCTCCGTTTGCCCTGGCCGAGGGAATGGCCGGTGAAGACCACGGGGATGCCCAGGAGCCGATGCAGCTGGGCGGCCACATACCCCGCGTCGGCGTAGTGGGCATGGATCCAGTCGGGGCGGCGGGGCTGGCGGATCAACCGGTCAGCGAGCTGATCGACCAGCCCATCGAGGTGGGACCAGAGCGCTTCCTTGCGCAGGTAGCGGCGGGGGCCAAAGGGCAGGCGGCGGATCCAGCCACCGGGGCTGAAGGACTCCAGGGGGATGGCGTAGGCCGGGGACACCCGCGGGTCGTCGATCAGCCGGGTGACGACCTCCACCCGATCAACCTCGGGACGGCCCGCCAGGGCCCGGGCCAGTTCGAGCACGTAGGTGGTCTGGCCGCCGGTGTCGGGATCGCGGCCAAGCTCCAGGTCCTGGCCCCGGAACAGGCCATGCAGATGGAGATGGAGCAGGGACAGACCCAAGGCTGGACCAGGGGTGGTGGAATGCCTCCTGAAGCATCCGCGGCTCCTTCACCATTAGCTCGCTTTGCCACCGGTTGCCGCCGGATGGCACCGCCCGGCCGTCTCCGGGGCGGGCGGGCCGAGGTGGCCCCTAGCGCGTCCGGTCCGCCAGTCGGGTCACATCCACCAGGGGCAGCTCCAGATCCCCCCAGCCGTTCGCCGGCAACAGATCCGGAGCCCCGGGCCCCGGGGCGGCGCTGGCGCCGGCGGCAAATCCGCCGTTCACCCAGGCCAGCAACAGGCCCCGCAGGGGTCCGCCGCCCTCGGCGAAGCTGGAGACCAGGTTGAAGTGATCCCCGCCCTTGGCCAGCACCAGCCGGTGGCCCTCCGGCTCCTCGGAGGCCTGCCGGACCATCGGTTCGATCGCCTCCGGATCCGGCGGCACCACCCAGTCCCGGCTGCCGCTCACCACCAGCATCCGCGCATTCATGGAGCGGGCGGCCCCCACATCGAACAGCAGCGACATCGGCGGGCTGACCGCAATGCCCACCTTCACCCGGGGATCGGCCAGGGCGGCCTCATCGGCGGAGGTGAGAAAACTGCACTGCAGCACCCAGCTGAGGTTGCGGGAGGGATCCATCACCTCGTCACACTTCTCGCTCAGGCGGGTGGCACTGGGCCGGGCTCCGGCGAGCTGCAGCACCGTGGTGCCGCCCCACGACTGACCCAGCACCGCGACGAAGTCGGTGCGGATCCCGGCACCCAGGCCGAGGCGGCCGGCGGCCGCGGCATCGATCACGGCTGACACATCGAGGGGCCTCAGGCGCAGCTCCGCCGGCCCCGGCGGGGGAGCCTGGCCCGAAAGCATGGCCTGCTGCTGGGCCTGGTCGCTGCCGGGATGACGGGGCAGCAGCACGGTGTAGCCATGGCTGGCCAGGTGCTTCCCCCAGCCCTCGAAGCTTTCGGGCGAATCCCAGAGACCGTGGGAGATCACCACCAACCGGCCCGAGGCCCCCTGGCTGGGGCTGATCACCACCACCTTCAGCGGTTGGGACCGGTAGGAAACGGCCAGCTCGAGCTGACGGCGCTGCACCGCCAGGGGGCCCGCCTCACTGAGGGCAGGATCCACGGAGGCCGGGGTCCCCGCGGCGATCAGCACATCGGCTGGCTGCTGCTGTCGGGCCAGCCGCTGCACCACGAACAGGGCCCGGCCCAGATCGATGGTGGCGGTCCGGCCAGGCAGGGCCTTCAGCACGCTCAGCATGGTCAGGGGACCCTCGGCGGCGGCCCGGTCCAGAACATCGGACAGGTCATTTCCGGTGAAGGGCTGCGGCAGACCATCCACCCCACCCAGGGCCGACAGGAGCAGAAGCGCCTGGTTGAGCAGGGGGGAGGTGGCGGACTCCTGAACCACGGCCGGCACCTGGAGCGGCAGCGGCGCGTTGAACAGGGCCACGAGCTTGCGGCCGATGGCGCCGTTGGTGGCCTGATCAAGCTCGGCCAGGTCACTGTTGCCAGCCAGCAGGCTGGCGGCATCGGAGAGCTCGGTCAGTTCGACGGTGAAATCGGTCTCCAGCAGGGGCAACCGCATCTGCACCCGATCCAGCGCCTGGGTCGGTGGGGGCGACAGGGTCACGGCACCCACCAGCCCGGCGATGGTCAGCAGGGCGCTTGGGGTCAGCTGGAATCGGCGCAGGGCCACGACGGGTGAGCATTGGATCTCCATGATCTCCCTCGCGAGGCCGGTCCAGAGTTCGAGCCGATCGGTTCGGCCGCGGCCGCGGTGTCTGTCCGGCCGGGGCGGAGGGCCGGGGCGCGATAGCGGCCTGAGAGTCCACTCGGCAGCACTATCCAGACAGCTCAATCAGCTCCATGGATTATCGATGGATGCAGTGTCTTTCGTTCCTCCCGCTGTCTCCATCGCGTACCCGTTTTGGATATCCATGCCAGAACGTGGAATTGCGGCCTCTTCCCTGGGGAGTTCTGGGCAGCACTAGCCCTGCTTCTGGATCATGAGCTCAATCACTTTCCAGCCTCACCGACGCCACTGCAGCGATCGAAGCGATCCAAAATCACCACGTCTTCCGGCAGGAGACGGGCTAACTCTGAGTGGGAAGACTCAGCTATTCGTGGATTCCATTGTCCTGCATTCTTGTCAATAGCGAGATCACAAGAGTGCCGGTACTGGGATTTTCCGGCTTCATCCTGATGAGCTTCTTCGCACGGGAGCGCTACGGATCGATCAATGGGCTGTTGGGTGCATCAACACGCCGGCTTCGATCAGGATTCCGATCATGGTTGCCACCTCGATGGAGGGGGAGTCCAGCGGGGTCAGGGTCCCCCTGCTGACGCCACCGTCGCCTCCGGCGGGTGCTGGCGCAGCACCTGCCGGAGATAGCGGCCGGTGTGGCTGCTGGGGTGCTCAGCCACCTGCTCCGGTGTGCCGACGGCCACAATCTCTCCCCCCTTGTTCCCGCCTTCGGGGCCGAGGTCAATCAGCCAGTCGGCGCAGCGGATCACATCGAGGTTGTGCTCGATCACCACGATTGAATTGCCCTTGTCCACCAGCCGCTGCATCACGTCCATCAGCTTGTGGACGTCGTAGAAGCTCAGGCCGGTGGTGGGCTCGTCGATCAGGTAGAGCGTCTTGCCGGTGGCCCGTTTCGAGAGTTCGGTGGCCAGCTTCACCCGCTGGGCCTCACCGCCGGAGAGGGTGGGGGCCGGCTGGCCCAGCTTGATGTAGCCCAACCCCACATCCACCAGGGTGCGCAGACGATCCGCCGCCTGGGGAATGGCGCTGAACACGTCGGCGGCCTGCTCCACCGTCATCTGCAGCACCTCAGCGATGGTATGGCCCTTGTAGGTCACCTGCAGGGTTTCGCGGTTGTAGCGGGCCCCCTTGCAGACATCGCACTGCACGTACACGTCGGGCAGGAAATTCATCTCAATCACATTCACGCCCTGGCCGCTGCAGGCCTCGCAACGCCCCCCCTTCACATTGAAACTGAACTGCCCCACCTGGTAGCCCCGGGCCTTGGCCTCCACCGTGGCGGCGAACACCTGCCGGATCGGGTCGAAGGCGCCGGTGTAGGTGGCGGGGTTGGAGCGGGGCGTGCGGCCGATCGGGCTCTGGTCGATCACGATCACCTTGTCGATCGACTGGATCCCACGCAGCTCCTCCAGGCCGCTCGGGAAGGGCACCTTGAGCCCGAGCTTGTGCTCCAGGGCCGGATGGAGGAGCTCATTCACCAGGGTGCTCTTGCCGCTGCCGCTCACCCCGGTGATGCAGACCAGCCGGCCGAGCGGGATGTCGAGATCGAGGCCCTGGAGGTTGTTGCGGCGGCACTGCAGCAGGCTGAGCCGGCGGCTGCCGGCGTTGCGGCGCTCCGGGGGCGTGGGGATGGAGCGACGACCGCTGAGATAGGCGCCGGTGAGCGAGTCTTCGGCCTCCAGCAGGTTCTGGAGAGACCCCTCCGCCACGATGTGGCCCCCATGCACACCGGCCCCAGGACCGATGTCGACCAGGTGGTCGGCAGCGCGGATCGTGTCCTCGTCATGCTCCACCACGATCAGGGTGTTGCCCAGATCCCGCAGCTTGAACAGGGTGGTCAGCAGCCGGTCGTTGTCACGCTGGTGCAGGCCGATGCTCGGTTCATCGAGCACGTAGAGCACACCGGTGAGGCCGGCGCCGATCTGGGTGGCCAGGCGGATGCGCTGGGCTTCGCCGCCGGAGAGCGTCATCGCCGGCCGGTCGAGGCTGAGGTACTCGAGCCCCACATCGAGCAGGAACTTCAGCCGCATCCGGATCTCCCGCAGCACCAGGTCGCCGATCTGGATCTGGCGGGCGTTGAGCTGGGGGGCTGACGCCGCGGCCGCCCCCACCCCCATCAGGGCCTCGATGCGCTCCAGGGAGTCGGCCACGCTCACGGCAGTGAGCTCATGGATGGCATAGGGCCCCACCTTCACCGCCAGGGCCTCCGGGCGAAGCCGCAGACCCTGGCAGGTGCCGCAGGGCACCAGTTCCAGAAACCGCTCCAGCTTTTGCCGGATCGACTCGCCGCTGGCATCCCGGAGCTGGCGTTCCAGGATCGGCAGGATGCCCTCGAACGGCCGCAGGTAGGCCTGACCCTTGCGGTACCGGCTGTCGGCCTGGATCGGGATCGGCTCCTCACTGCCATGGAGCAGCACCCGGCGCTGGTCGTCGCTGAGCTGGTTCCAGGGAGTCTTGATCTCGAAGCCGAACGCTTCGCCCACGCTGAACAGCAGCGAGAAGTAGTAACTGTTGTCCTTCTCACTCCAGGGGGCGATCGCGGCATAGACCGGCAGGGAGGGATCGGGCACCACCCGCTCCACCGTGAACGTGCGCAGGTGTCCGATGCCGTGGCAGTCGGGACAGGCGCCATAGGGGCTGTTGAAGGAGAACAGCCGCGGGGACAGTTCCTCCATCACCGCGCCATGGACCGGGCAGGCGAAGTTCTCGGAATAGAGCCGTTCCCGCTCCACCCCGTCCGGGGGTTCCTCCCCGGCCTTGGGGACCACCTCCACCAGGGCGAGCCCATCCCCGCGCTTGAGGCAGGTGCGCAGGGAATCGGTCAGCCGCTCGGCGATGCCGTCGCGGGCCACCAACCGGTCCACCACCACTTCGATGTGGTGGGCCTGGTTCTTGTCGAGCTCAATGTTGTCGGAGAGATCGCGCACCTCGCCGTTGATCCGCACCCGGGCGAACCCCTCGGCCACCAGGCCGGAGAGCAGTTTGGTGTGGGTGCCTTTCTTGCCCCGCACCACCGGGGCCAGGAGCTGGTAGCGGGTGCCCTCGGGCAGGCCCAGGATCCGATCCACCATCTCGTCGATGGTCTCGGGCCGAATTGATCGGTCGCACTGGGGGCAGTGGGGCTCGCCGGCGCGACCGAACAACAGGCGCAGGTAGTCCTGGATCTCGGTGACCGTGCCGACGGTGGAGCGGGGGTTGTGGCTGGTGGATTTCTGGTCGATCGAGATCGCCGGGGAGAGACCCTCGATCGCGTCCACATCCGGCTTGTCCACCTGGCCGAGAAACTGGCGGGCGTAGGCCGAGAGGCTCTCCACGTAACGGCGCTGGCCCTCGGCGAAGATCGTGTCGAAGGCCAGGGAGCTCTTGCCACTGCCGCTCACGCCGGTGAACACCACCAGCCGGTTGCGCGGGATGGTGAGGTCCACGTTGCGCAGGTTGTGCTGGCGCGCGCCCCGCACCCGGATCACGTCCTCGAGGCTGCCGCCGTTGAGGCGGCCCAGGGCGGCCGCCGGATCGGCCGGCGCCAGAGCCGTGCTGCGAAGCGTCGTCAACCCCCGGCTCCGGCGGTCCGTCGGGCCACCGGCGGCCGTGAGCTCTTCAGCCGGGAGCCCATCTGCCCTGGGATCTGTCGCAGCGGGGTCCTTCGAGCCGGCTCCGGCGCTCGCGCGGGACATGCAGCGTCCTTGACAACGGTCGAGTCTACGGGCCGCGCCGTGCCCTCACGCGGCTCCCCGCTCCAGCAGCGCGGCCGCATAGCTGCGGGTCTCGCCGGAATCCCCGCCGGCCAGTTCCGCCAGCTCCCGCTCCCGCTCCTGGGTGTCCCGCAGCTGGGACACCAGCGTCAGGGTTCTGCCCTCCTCCACCCGCTTGCTGACACGGAAATGGTGCTGGGCGGCCGCGGCCACCAGGGGCTGGTGGGTGACGCAGAAGACCTGGCGGTGCTCGGCGAGTCGCCGCAGCAGGGCCGCGATGGCGCCGCTCACCCGGCCGCTGACGCCGCCGTCGATCTCGTCGAACAGGAGGGTGACCTGGGGATCAGCTGCGGCCAGGCAGGTCTTGAGGGCCAGCAGGAAGCGGCTCATCTCCCCGCCTGAGGCCACCTCCTGCAGGGGGGCCAGGGGCTGGCCCGGGTTGGCGGAGAACAGGAAGGCGATGGCGTCGGCTCCCTCCTCACCGGCGGGCGCGGGGGAGACCATCACGGCGAACCGCACGGCCGCCAGCCCCAGCGGACGCAGCGCCTCCATCAGCTGCTCCTGCAGGACCTCCGCGGCCTGGCGCCGCCGCTCCGTGAGCTCGGCACAGGCGAGATCCCTGGCCTGGCGACTGGCCAGCTCCCGCCGCTCCAGCACCTGCAGGGATGCCTCGCCGCCCCCGGGGGCGAGCTGATCGCGCAGGTCATCGCGCAGGCTGATCAATCCCGCCAGATCCCGCCCATGCCGGCGTTCCAGCGCCTTGAGCCCGGCCAGGCGCTCCTGGAGGTCCGCCAGGCTGGTCGGATCGCTCTCGAGGCCGTCGCCGTAGCGGTCCAGCTGCCGGGCCAGATCCTGGAGCCGCTCGAGCAGGTCGGCGCAGCTCTCCTGCAGGGGCCGCAGGCTGGGATCCAGACCACCGAGCTGGTCGAGGTCCCGGGAGCAGAGGGCCAGATGGTCGAGGGCTGACGGAGCCGCCTCGGCCCCCTCCACCAGACGGCCCAGCAGGGCCGTCACCCCCTCCTGCAGCCGGACGCCATGGGCCAGACGATCCTGCTCGATCTGCAGGCCCTGGAGCTCGCCGGGGTCCTCGAGCCGGGCCGCCTCCAGATCGTCGAGCTGGTCCTGGCGGCGGCGGCGGTCCTGCTCGAGTCGCTGCCGATCGGCCCGGGCCGCCTCCAGGGCGGCGGCATCCTGGCGCCAGGTGCGCACGGCCGTGCGCACCGGCCGGAGGGCGGCCGCCACCGGCTCGGCTCCGAAGCGATCCAGCCACCGCCTCTGCTGGCCGGGCCGGGCCAGCTGCTGGGTCTGGCCCTGCACGGTGAGGTCAAGCAGCAACGGACGCAGGCTCAGGAGCTGGGCGCGGTTCACCGCCTCTCCGTTGAGGCGGCTGCGGCTGTGGCTCCGGCCCTCCCCCGTCCGCCATTCCCGGCTCAGCAGCAGGTCGCCCGCCTCCTCATCGGCTTCGAAGCTCTCCTGCTCCAGCCAGGCGCGCACCGGCGGGGAGAGCGCGAAGGTTGCCTCGATCCGGGCCCGATCTGTGCCGGGGCGCAGCAGGCGGGCCCCCTGCCCACCCTGGGCACCGCCCAGCAGCGCGTCGAGGGCATCGAGCAGGAGGGATTTCCCGGCACCGGTCTCCCCGGTGAGCACCGTGAAGCCCGGCGAAAAGACGAGGTCGAGGCCATCGATCAGCGCAATGTTCTCCAGGTGCAGACCCGTGAGCACGCCGGCCTCCGGTGGGGAGTGAAGTCACCGGCTCGACCGTAGCGAGGGTTGGTTTCGTTTAGAAGGGATCCAGTGAGTGGGTTCTGCCCCTGATGGTCCGCTCCGATCCGGTGAGCCCCCAGCAGGCGGCTGGTGACCTGAGCGACTTCACCGAAGCCGCCGGTCTGCTGCGGTACGACCCGGAGGCGATCAGCCGTATCTACGCCGGCCATCCCCTGCGATTGTTCCGACGGCTCTGGCAAACCCTGGTGCCGATCGGCCTGTACCTGATCGGCGTCAGCATCGACCGGTTCCTGGGTCTGCTCAGCAGCGAGGCCCGGGCCCGGGCCCGGGCCCGGGAATGCGCCGACCTGCTGGCGGCCCTGGGTCCGGCCTTCATCAAGGCCGGCCAGGCCCTCTCCACCCGCCCCGACATCATTCCGCCGCTGCTGCTCGAGGAGCTGGCCCAGCTGCAGGACCAGCTGCCCGGCTTTGACAGCGCCCTGGCCATGGCCTGCATCGAGGAGGACCTCGGCGCCCCGGTGGACACGATCTACGCCCAGCTGGAGCGGGAGCCGATCTCGGCCGCTTCCCTGGGCCAGGTGCACCGCGGCGTGCTGCCCGACGGCCAGGCGGTGGCGGTCAAGGTGCAACGTCCCGGGCTGCGCGAGCAGATCACCCTGGATCTGTACATCGTGCGCAATCTGGCCGCCTGGATCAACCGCAACGTGCGCCTGGTCCGCAGTGATCTGGTGGCCCTGATCGACGAACTGGGCAAGCGGGTGTTCGAGGAGATGGACTATCTCAACGAAGCCGCCAATGCCGAGACCTTCGCCCGCCTCCATGCGGGCAACGCCCGCATCGCCGTACCCCGCATCTTCCATGGGGCCACCAGCCGTCGCGTGCTGACGATGGAGTGGATCGAGGGGGTGAAACTGACCAACCTGGAGGCGGTGAAATCCCTCGGCATCAACCCCGACGACATGGTTCAGGTGGGGGTGAACTGCAGCCTGCAGCAGCTGCTCGAGCATGGCTTCTTCCACGCCGACCCCCATCCCGGCAACCTGCTCGCCCTGGCGGACGGGCGTCTGGCCTATCTGGATTTCGGCATGATGAGCGAGGTGAGCCGGGAGGCCCGGACCGGGCTGATCCAGGCGGTCGTCCATCTGGTCAATCGCAATTTCACAGACCTCTCCCGCGATTTCGTGAACCTGGGTTTTCTGGGCGAAGAGGTGAACCTGGAGCCGATCGTGCCGGCCTTCGAATCGGTCTTCGGCCAGGCCCTGGAGATGGGGGTCAGCCGGATGGATTTCAAGGCCGTCACCGACGATCTCTCCGGTGTGATGTACCGGTTTCCCTTTCAGGTGCCGCCCTATTACGCCCTGATCATCCGCTCCCTGGTCACCCTTGAGGGGATCGCCCTGAGCGTGGATCCCGATTTCAAGATCCTCGGCGCCGCCTACCCCTATTTCGCCCGCCGGCTGATGGAGGACCCCGATCCCTCCTTGCGCAGCAGCCTGAGGGACATGCTCTTCGACGGGGATGACTTCCGCTGGCAGCGGCTCGAAAATCTGATCAGCAGCGCCTCCCTGCAGGAAGAGCTGGATGTGGAGGGTCTGCTGGACCAGGTGCTCAATTTTCTCTTCTCCCCCCGCGGCGGGATGCTGCGCCAGCAACTGGTGGACGCCCTGGTGGACCGGGTGGACGCCATGGGCTGGCAGGCCTTCCAGCGGCTGGGCCGACGGCTGCCCCGACGGCTCCAGCCTCCAGGGCTGCGCGGAGCGGCGTTCGAGCTGGCGGGGGATCCGTTGCTCTCGCTCGAGCCGGTGCAGCAGCTGCTCACCATCCTGCGCGAACTCCCCGGCTTCGAGCCCCAGCTGCTGCTGAGCCGGCTGCCGCGGCTGCTGGCCGAGCCGGATCTGCGTCGGATGGGGGTTCAGCTCGCCCAGGGGCTGGCCGAACGGGGGGTGGTGCGCCTGCTGCGGGACGTGCTGGTGGCACCGGAAACGCGCTCGGCCGCCGGATTGGTCAGCGCCAGCGGCTTCTAGAGTCGGGATCCTGCCAGGAGTGAGCGTTGCCCAACAAGCCGAAACTCTGGGGAGCCCTGCTGGGTCTCTCCCTGAGCGTCGCGACGCCGGGGCTGCAGGCGGCGGAGCAGGTGGTGTTCGTGAGCGGCGCGTTCCGGCGCTCGATTCCGGTGGCGGATCTGGAACATCTGGCCCAGACAGGCCAGGCCCGGGGCCTGCTGGGGGACGTGCTGCGCTTCAGCGGCCAGCAGCCCGGCGAGGTGGCCCAGCTGCTCAACCAACCCCTCACCCTGCCGCTGGTGCTCACCAGCCGCCTGCTCTCCACCCGGATCGGTGAGGCGTTGCTGGCCAGGCTGGCCGGGATCTTCGCCCCCCTGCGCGCCCCCAGCTCCGGCGTGGTGGCCCTGCGCGGTGCCCTGATCACCGGCCTCGCCAACGGCAAGGGCACGATCACCCCCACCGGTTTCCTCAGGGCCTATCCGGCCGAGGAGATGGCGGTGAGCATCCCGGCCTTGCTGGCGGTGATCGGTCGGGCGAATTCGATCTCCGATCTGATCAGGTTCTTCTCCGAATCCCCGCTCGACGGCCTGCGCGGCGATGCTCCCGAACCGGGGCCGGCGAAGGCTCCCTGAGCCGCCGCGTAGATTCGGCCCAGCCTGCTCCCCTGCCGTCGTGCCCCTGCTCTCAGCCCTGCGGCGTCTGGGCAACCAGCCAACGATGCAGGACTGGCCGGGACTGATCGAGGCCTACCGCCGCTGGCTGCCGGTCAGCGACGCCACCCCGGTGATCAGCCTGCGGGAGGGGGCGACCCCGCTGATTCCGGCGTCGTGCCTGGCCGAGCGGATCGGCCGCGGCGTGAAGGTGTTTCTCAAGTTCGACGGCCTCAACCCCACCGGCAGCTTCAAGGACCGGGGCATGACGATGGCCGTGAGCAAGGCGCTCGAAGCCGGGGCCGAGGCGGTGATCTGCGCCAGCACCGGCAACACCAGCGCCTCAGCCGCCGCCTATGCCCGTCGGGGCGGAATGCGGGCCTTCGTGCTGATTCCCGATGGCTACGTGGCCCAGGGGAAACTGGCCCAGGCCCTGGTGTACGGCGCCGAGGTGCTGGCGGTGCAGGGCAACTTCGATCGGGCCCTGGCGATTGTGCGGGAGATGGCCGAGCGCTATCCCGTCACCCTGGTCAATTCGCTCAACCCCTACCGGCTGCAGGGCCAGAAGACGGCGGCCTTCGAGCTGGTGGACGCCCTGGGAGAGGCCCCCGACTGGCTCTGCATTCCGATGGGGAACGCCGGCAACATCAGCGCCTACTGGATGGGCTTCCAGGAGTACCGCCAGGCCGGCCACAGCCGTCGTCTGCCACGCATGCTGGGCTTTCAGTCGAGTGGTTCGGCCCCACTGGTACTCGGTCACACGGTGGAGCAACCCGACACGATCGCCACGGCGATCCGGATCGGCAATCCGGCCAACCGGGAGAAAGCACTCAAGGTGCGCCAGGAGAGCGGCGGGGCGTTCCACGCCGTGACCGACACGGAGATCCTCGAGGCCTACAAGCTGCTGGGACGGGAGGAAGGGATCTTCTGCGAGCCGGCCAGCGCCGCCTCCGTGGCCGGTCTGCTCCAGCAGAAGGAGCAGGTGCCGTCCGGGGCGACGGTGGTCTGCGTCCTCACCGGCAATGGGCTGAAGGATCCGAGCACGGCCATCGACAACAGTGATGGCGCCTTTCACGCCGGGCTCGCTCCCGATGTGGACGTGGTGGCCCGGGTGATGGGCTTCTGAGGCTTCGGCCGGGACCAGCGAGCTGAAGCGCGAGCGGCGGGGTCCACTTGTTCGATTGACGGCGTGCTGGAAAACCCTCGCCAGACCGGGGAGAAACGAGGGCGCACACCCCGCCGCCGCGGCCCTCACTTTTCCCCAGGGCCTGGAAACGGTGGAAAACGGCGCATTCCGGCTTGATTCCGTTCCGTTCTCCGCGTCCTGACACGACAACAAACCAGTGAGGAAGATCGATCCGGGAGTTTTCCACTGTTTCCCCACCCCCTACGGCTACGGGTTTCTTTACTCTTCGGATTTAATCCATCAATCCAGTCGGAGGAGGGGGGAATCCCGCCGAGAGTCCGTCGCCATCGGGTCCGTGTTCGGGTCTCGCGCCGTTGCGCTTCCGCCGGCGCTGTGGAAGCGTGGTGGGGCCTCTGGCCGGGGGTCGCTCCCGGAACCGTGATCACGATGAAGCTGGTCTGCTCCCAGGCGGAACTGAGCGCCAGTCTCCAGCTGGTCAGCCGCGCGGTGGCAGCGCGTCCCACCCACCCCGTCCTCGCCAACGTGCTGCTCACGGCCGATGCCGGCACCGGGCGGATCAGCCTCACCGGCTTCGATCTCAGCCTTGGCATCCAGACCAGCCTGCCGGCGGCGGTGGAAACCAGTGGCACGATCACCCTGCCCTCGCGGCTCTTCGGCGAGATCGTCTCCCGTCTCTCCAGTGACAGCCCGATCACGCTCAGCTGTCCGGAGGGCCAGGAGCAGGTCGAGCTCACCAGCCTCTCCGGCAGCTACCAGATGCGAGGCCTGTCCTCCGAGGACTTCCCCGACCTTCCGCTGGTGCAGAGCGGCGTGCCGATCCGCCTCCAGGCCGACGCCCTGGTGAAGGGCCTGCGGGCCACGCTGTTCGCCAGCAGTGGCGATGAAGCCAAGCAACTGCTCACGGGGGTTCACCTCGCCCTGGAGCATCAGGGTCTGGAATGCGCCGCCACCGATGGCCACCGGCTCTCGGTGCTCCGGCTCGAAAACGCCGCCCCGGCCGCGTCCTCCGAGGATGGGGAGCCCCTGGCCGTGACCGTTCCGGCCCGCTCGCTGCGGGAGCTCGAACGGCTGCTCTCGGCCCGTCAGTCAGAGGAACCGGTGAGCCTCTTCTGTGAGCGGGGCCAGGTCGTTTTCCTCTGGGCTGATCAGGTCCTCACCAGCCGCAGCCTGGATGGCACCTACCCGAACTACCGCCAGCTGATCCCCACCACCTTCAGCCGCGCGCTCGAACTCGATCGCCGCGGCTTCATCAACGCCCTCGAGCGGGTGGCGGTGCTGGCTGATCAGCACAACAATCTCGTCAAGCTCAGCAGCGATCCGGCCAGCGGCCGGCTCCACATCAGCGCCGACGTTCAGGATGTGGGCAGCGGGTCGGAGGATCTGCCCGCCATCGTCAGCGGCGAGCCCTTCGAGATCGCCTTCAACGTGCGCTATGTGCTCGATGGCCTCAAGGCGATCGCGGCCGAGCGGATCACCCTGCGCTGCAACGCCCCCACCACTCCGGCCGTGCTGACCCCGCTCGAGGATTCCAGCTTCACCTACCTGGTCATGCCCGTTCAGATCCGCAGCTGATGCCGTGAGCCTGACGGAGCCGTTCCTGCTCAGCGACCTGCTCAGGCGGCGCGTGCGCTGTGACCAGGGACTGGAGCACGGTCCTGGCCTGCAGGCCTGGATGCACCCTCCGGTCCACCGCCTGCTCGGCTGGGCCAGCAAGCCCTCGGCGTTCGGTTCCCGGCGGCTGGTCTGGCGGCTCGATCAGCTCCGCGCCCTTACGGAACTGGAGGTCCTGGTGCGGGGGGAGCCGGCCGAAACCGACCAGGCCACCCTCGACTGTCTGCCCACCCTGATGGACGCGGCCCTGCTGGGCCGGGGCGGCCAGGTGCTGGGCAGCGTGGCGGATGCCGCCGTTGAGGCCCGCACCGGCCGGATCCTCCATTACCTTGTCTCCCGCAGTGATCCCCGCCTGCCCGGCAGCAGTCGCTGGCGGCTGACCCCGGAGCGGATCGAGGATCAGCAGCCCGGCCAGGTGCTGACCGGACTTCGGGGGCTCGATGATCTGCCCCTGACCCGCGCCAGTGTCCGCCAGGAACTGCTGCGGCGTTCGCGCCGCTGGCGGGAGCAGGTGGGTCAGGAGACCTCCCGGCTGCGGGACCAGTTCCAGCAGGCGGGGGATCGCGTCGAGGAGCGCCTCGAGGGCTGGCTCGAGGACCCCCCCTGGACAGATGCTGCCCAGCCCCCCGGGGACCCGCCGGAGCGGGAGCGGCCCCACTGGGATGGCCCGGACCACTGGCAGGACCCCGACCCCGACGACTGGGAGGGCTTCGATGACCCCCCTGAGCG
>CAYGQY010000007.1:0-19540 GCA_964352195.1 uncultured bacterium | reverse complement strand
GGATGGGGGAAGGGCAGATCGGCGGACGCGCTGATCTCGACGGAGCACGCGAAGCTCTCGCACGCTGAAGGCTGGGACACGATGGTGATGGGGAACTGGGCCTGGGAATTCCTTCAACGCAGGCCGGCAGCAACCCGAATCTCGCGGCCATTCGGCCCGAAGCAAGACTGCCTTGCCCTTAATCAAAGGGGGAAACAAAACCATACCACCCAGTCCACTCAGGGGCCCTCAGCCCTGCCGTAGTCATCGGCATGGCGTTGGATGTCGCCCTCCAGCAGGCAGGGGCCCCTCTGGATCTCAATGAACAGCAGGCCGGCATCGGCTGCCGACGCCCGGTGCCAGGCTCCCCGGGGGATGAACAATGTGGCGCCCACATCGGCATCGACCTGCTCGCCGTCGCACTCGAGCAACCCGGAGCCACGGACCACGACCCAGTGTTCGCAGCGATGCCGGTGGCTCTGGAGGCTGATTCTCGATCGAGGATCCAGGTAAATCCGTTTGACCCGATATCCCTCTCCCTCCGCCACACATTCGTACCAACCCCAGGGACGCCGAATCCGCCGGCTCGGCTCCATCCTGTCCCCGGATCGGTTGCCGACCGCCATTGGCTCACCGCACCGTTCCACCGGTTCAGACAAACGCCGCCGGGAGCCAGGCCTCGGCACGGGCCTGGCTGATCTCGGCGATCTTGTCGTGGGCGTGGAGCCGGCGCTGGATCTGATTGCTGCAGCCCTGCCAGGTGGGTGGAGTGACGCTGGTGTCGAAGCAGGCTTCACTGCGGTCATCCATCATCCTGCCGAGCGTGGCCTCTCCCCCCTTCGGATCCGGCAGGAGCAGGTAATAGCGGATCATCGACGCCTGGCATGGGCCCGTTCAGTCTGTCCCATCACGGCTACCGAGCCAGGGGGCGCGGGCCGGCATCCCGGGCTCCAGGCCTGTGGAGCCTGGAGGGGGATGTTCCCCGGAGTCCGGGGACAACGTGGGATCGGTCGAGCCCGTGCGGCCGGAGCATGGGTTCGCAGGTTGTAACAACGGCTTCATCTCGTCGGGCCAGCCGCCGCGTTGGATAGGCCGAGACATTCCCGGCACCACATGCCCAGCTCACAGCGCCTCGCCGCCTTCCAGACCATTCAGGATCGGCCGGCTCCCGCCACGCTGCCCATTGCGCCCCTCGCTGAACTCTGGGCCAGCGATGTGTTCGACCTGGCCAAGATGAAGTCGTCCTTGCCCAAAGAGATCTTCAAATCGGTTCAGAAAACCATCAAGGAAGGAGGGAAACTCGACGTTTCCGTGGCCAATGTGGTGGCCCAGGCGATGAAGGACTGGGCAGTCAGCCGTGGGGCTCTGTATTACGCCCATGTCTTCTACCCACTCACCAATTCCACAGCCGAAAAACACGACGGCTTCATTTCCACCCAGGGCGACGGTTCGGCGATCTGCGAGTTCACCGGCAAGGTGCTGGTGCAGGGCGAGCCCGATGGATCATCCTTCCCCAACGGTGGCATCCGATCCACCTTTGAGGCCCGCGGCTACACCGCCTGGGACATCACCAGTCCCGCCTTCCTGATGTCCACCCCCAACGGCATCACCCTCTGCATTCCCACGGTTTTCGTCTCCTGGACCGGGGAGGCACTCGACAAGAAAACCCCGCTGCTGCGCTCCAACGCCGCCATGAACAAGCAGGCTCAGCGTCTGCTCAAACTGCTGGGCAACAGCGAAGTCGCACCAGTCAATTCCAGCTGCGGTGCCGAGCAGGAGTACTTCCTGGTGGACAGCGCCTTCGTCACTCTGCGTCCCGATCTGCTGCTTTCAGGCCGCACCCTGTTCGGCCATCCCTCCGCCAAGGGCCAGCAATTCGATGATCACTACTTCGGCGCCATTCCCCAGCGGGTCCAGGTGTTCATGCAGGACGTGGAAACCCAGATGTACAAACTGGGCATTCCGGCCAAGACCCGCCACAACGAAGTGGCCCCCGGCCAGTTCGAGATCGCTCCCTTTTTCGAGGCGGCCAATGTCGCCACCGACCACCAGCAGCTCACGATGACCCTGCTGAAGAACACGGCCCGCCGCCACGGCATGAACTGCCTGCTGCATGAAAAGCCCTTCGAGGGCATCAACGGCTCCGGCAAGCACGTCAACTGGTCGGTGGGCAACGCCACCCAGGGCAATCTGCTTGATCCCGGCAGCAGCCCGGAGGAGAACATGCAGTTCCTGCTGTTCTGCGGAGCGGTGATTCGTGGTGTCCATCTCTACGGCCCTCTGCTGCGGGCTGTCGTGGCCACCGCTGGTAATGATCACCGTCTTGGTGCTAACGAAGCCCCTCCGGCGATCATCTCGGTGTACCTCGGCAGCCAGCTCGAAGAGGTCTACACCATGATCAAGAACGGGGAGCTCAAGGGCACCGACCATGGCGGCATGATGCAGCTCGGTGTTGACACTCTCCCCGAATTTCCCAAGGATCCGGGTGATCGCAACCGCACCTCCCCCTTCGCCTTCACCGGAAACCGCTTTGAATTCCGTGCCGTGGGCTCCAACCAATCGGTGGCCGGCCCCCTGGTGGCGATGAACACGATCCTGGCGGATTCTCTCCAGTACGTCTCCGACCAGCTGGAGCAGAAGATGGCCGAGGGGATGTCACTTGAGGCCGCCGCCGCCCAGGTGCTCAAGGTGATCATGGAAGCGCATGGCAACGTGGTGTTCGGCGGTGATGGCTACTCCAGCCAGTGGCACGAGATGGCCGTGTCCGAGCGGGGTCTGGAGAACCTCCCCACCACGGCCGATGCGCTGCTGGTGCTGGAGCGGGAGAACGTGAAGGATCTGTTCGCACGCACCGGGGTGCTCACTCCGGTGGAGTTGCACAGCCGCTTTGAGGTCTATGCCGAGCAGTACGTCCTGGCGGTGGAAGTGGAGGCCAAGCTGGCCCTCCAGATCGCCCGCACCCAGGTCTATCCGGCCGTGATGACCTACCTGGGCAACCTGGCCAATTCCCTCCGTTACCAGGAGGATCTGGGCCTGCCCCCGGATCGGAGCATGGCCGGTCGCATCGCCACACTCAACCAGGAGCTGCTGGCCAACTGCACCGCCCTGGAGGCTGCCCTGGCCAGTCCGCCCCATGGCGAAACCGCCCACATGCGCCACTGCGCCGACTCCCTGCTGCCACTGATGCACAAGATCCGCCTGGCGGTGGACGGGTTGGAAGAGCTGGTGGACGAAACCTGCTGGCCACTGCCCACCTACCAGGAGATGCTGTTCATCCGTTGAGCGGGGCCGTCCGGATCGGCGGGTCCGGGTTCGAGAGCCCGTCCCACCGATCCGGTGTGATCAGCACGGCATTCCGGCGGGCCCGCGTGAGGGCCGTGTACAGCAGACGGGTGTCAAGGGGGTCCCGTTCGCGGCTCTCTCCGGCCCCCCCTCGACGGCGCTGGGGCATCAGCACCAGCACCTCCTCGTACTGGCTGCCCTGGGCCTTATGGATGGTGAGGGCCCAGGCGGGCTCCACCCCCGCCAGGCGGCTGGGGTGGAGCCACCGGAGCGGGCCCCCGTCAGCATCCGGTGCACCGGCGAACAGCAGCCGGCGTCCGGCTGGCCCCTCCACCACCACACCCACATCCCCGTTGGCCAGACCGTGCTCGCTCCGATTGCGCTGACACAGCACCGGTGTGCCCGCGGGCCAGCCCGCGGGCCCGCGGGCTAGGCCATCCCCGAGCAACTGGCGGTGCAGAGTCTCCACCCCCCAGGGACCCAGACGGGTCGGGGCGAGGACCGCCAGGCTGTCCAGCTGACGCAGCAGCGCCAGACCGGAGGCCGGATCCAGGGGCGTCCAGCGGAGGGCCAGTTCGCTCAGGCAGCGTTGCTGCTCCCTCAGGCGCCCCAACACCGCGGCGGGGATCTGGGAGCCTCGGCAACGGTGCCAGCGCAGGTTGTCCGGTTCCTCCAGTCCAGCCAGCACCTCCCGCAGACCGGCGGGATCATCGGCACGCAGGCACGCGGCCGCCCGGGCAATGGCGCCGTCGTTGCGGTAGGTGGTGCTCAGCTGGATGGCGGCTGCACCGAGCCGATCCAGGCGGTCCGGGACCTGCAGGGCGCTCAGCACCGACCCGGGCCCCACGGGGGGCAACTGACCCGGGTCCCCCACCAGCAGGAGCTGGGCGTCGCCGGGCAGCGCGTCCAGCAGGGCTGCCGTCAACGGCAGATCCAGCATCGAGACCTCATCGACCACCAGCAGGTCGAGCGCCAGTGGGTGGTCCCGATCCCGGGCGAACCCGTCGCCTCGGCTCTCCAGCAGCCGGTGCAGGGTCGTGCAGGGGACCTGGGCCAGCGGGCCGGCGAGGTGGCCGGGCAGGGTGGCCCCACGCTCCGCGATGGCCTGGCGGAGGCGGCTGGCCGCCTTGCCCGTGGGGGCGGCCAGATGGAGGCGCAGGGCGGGACAGAGCTCCAGCCGGGCCGCCAGCATCTGCACCACGGTGCTGGTCTTGCCGGTGCCGGGTCCGCCGCCCAGCAGCACCAGCCGGTGGCGCAGCAGGGCGGCCACGGCTTCGCTCTGGGCTCGATCAAGTCCTCCGCGGCGGGTGGCCGTCGCCACCGCCGCCGCCAGGGGGGCGGCGGCGATCGGCGCCGTCAGCGGGGCCTGGCCCCGCTGCAGCAGGTCGTCGAGAACTCCATCCCGTTGATCGAGCCAGCGGCGCCAGCCCACGGTGGCCCGGCTCAGCCGCAGGGGTCCCGGCTGTCCACCCGGGCCCTCCTCCCGGGCCAGACCCGAGCTCTCCACCGCCTGGAGATGCCTCCGGGGCCAGCCATCGCAGCGGAGCGTCGGCGGGGGAGCCCCCCCCCAGGACAGCTCGAGTATGCCCCGCTCCAGGGCGTCGGTAAGGGCCCGCAGCACATCATCCAGGTGGGGATCAGGGGCCAGGCCATACAGCCGCGGCAGGGCCTCAACCAGGGCCTCGGCCAGGGCACTGGCCGGGACATCAGCCGTTGCAACGGGAGGAGTCTTGCTCATGGCTGGCCCTCCCGGAGCAGCGTGTCGAGGGCATGGAGCCGCCCCGGTTGGACCGCTTCGACGAGCATCCCCGGCACCGCCATCGCGGGCACGCTTGCACACATCGCCTCTGGTAGGGGGCCTGGCACGCCGCGAAGGAACACTTCGACGAATCCACCCAGATCCCGGTCCGGCCGATAGCCCGGCAGCCTCCAGCCCAGGTAGCGATGGAGAGCCACCAGATAGAGGTAGGACTGAAGGGGGTAATGGTGGCTGACCATCAGTCGGGTCATGGCCTCCTCGTCGTAGTGGAGCGGTCCGCAGGCCAGGGGTTGGCTCTCGTCACCGCGCAACCCCAGCCAGTTGCTCTTCCAGTCCGCGACCCACCAGCGCGGATGGCCGCCGGGGTCCGGAGCCGTGAAGACCAGGTCGATTGACCCGGTCAGAAAACCGCGGCTGGCGACCGGCAGGCCCGACAGCCGCTCGGCATAGTCGCCTCCGAAGCGGCCACCTGGATGCTCACGGAAGGCGCGGGCCAGGCCGGTGGCCCGCACCAGGTTCGGGCGGTCATGGCCCGCCAGGGGAAGATCGAAGGACATCTCACGCAGGCTGTGCTGGGGGGCGAGTTGGCTGAACTGGAATCCACCCAGCTCCCCCCCCAGCGGGGTGGAGCGCAGCTGTTCGAGGAAGGTGAGAACGGGCTGGATCTGGTCGGCCGGCAAGCCGGCACGCTGCAGTTCCCGGCCCACCAGCACCCGGTGGGCCGGGCAGTCACCGGGCTGGCGGTGATCCACCCGCTCCAGGATGCGATGCAGGCAGTCCCCCGCAGCAGCGCCGCGCGGGAAGCGGGCCAGCGGTCCCTGCTCCGCCCAGGCTCCAGGGGCGTCGGGGCCGGGTTGGGACAGCGCCGACTCGGGTTCCGCCAGCGCGTCCGTTTCGCGACCCTCCTCCAGGGCGATGGGATCGAGCCCGCCCGGTCCCGTTGCGTGGGTCCAGCTGGAGTAGCTGCTGCGCCCCCAGCCGGTGGCCAGCGGCCAGGCGGGGACCGGTCCCCGCCCCAGGCTTCCTGACGGGGGGGAAGGCTGCCAGCCGGTGACCACCGGGGCCAGCCGGTCTGCGGTGATCACGCCCATCGGCAGGGAGCGGCGCTCGATCTCCAGGTCGAGCCGTCGCAGCCAGTCGGCATCGCTGCACGGGCCATAGACCTCCTCGCCCCCAGCGCCCACTCCGGGCAGGGGCAGATCCGGGAACAGCCAGGGAACGAGGGGATTGCGGGCCTGTCCGGCGGCGGGGCCGAAGCCCAGCACCAGCAGATGCTGGGCACGGGTAAGGGCCACGTAGGCCAGCCGCTCCGCTTCGGCGTCGAGGGCGTCACATTCCTGCCGGGCCGCATCCAGGCCCTCTCCCCAGCCGAGGTCGCGATGCAGATCGAGGACCGGCTCCGTCGCCCCCGGAGGTGTCCAGCGCCGCCAGGTCCGGGTCGGGCTGCCGCCGAACGGGTCGCGGCCGGAGGCCTGCCACAGATAGGGACAGATCACCACCGGAAACTCCAGACCTTTGCTCGAGTGCACTGTCACCACCCCCACCGCCGAGTCCGCGACACCGCTGTGGGACTGATGCTCGTCCGGAATGGTGGCGGGCGGATCCAGCCGTCGGCGCCGCAACCATGCGGCGGAGGCCGCCGGGGAAAGCTGCTCCTGGTGCAGGTGTTCCTGCACCAGCTCGGCGCACTGCTGCAGATCAGCCAACAGCCGCCCACTGAGGGAGAGGTAAGCCAGCTCTTCACTGCCGAGCAGTTCGGCCAGGGCGGCGAGCACCCCGTCGGCCCGCAGACGGCTGGCGAGGCGGGACGCCCGCTCCGCCAGAGCCTCCCAACCGGCGTCACCCGGCTCAGCCAGCTGCCTGGGACTCCAGCCCAGCAGGGGCGATGAGGCCAGCAACCGCAGGCGACGATCGCTGCCCGGCTCCGCCAGGGCATCGAGCAGGCGCTGCAGGAGGGTCGCCCCCTCACTGGCGAACACATCGGCCCGGCTGATCAGCCTGCTGGCGATGCCATGGCGTTCCAGCTCGCCGCGCAGGCTCTCCGCCTGGTCATGGCGGCTAACCAGGAGACACAGATCCGCGGGCTCCAGCGGTCGGTCGCGACCGTGCCGCCTCAGCTGTAGGCCCTGGCCCAGCAGCTGCAGCACCAGGGAGCCGACCGTCGCCGGCACGGTCCGCTCGAGCTGGGTTCGGCTGGGGGGTGCCTCCCCGGCGGGACGATTCCCCCCCAGCCAGAGCAGCTGGAGCGGCGGCACCGGCCCCGGCCCGAGCAGGTCGCCCCGGTCCTGTCCCGCCCAGGCCTGCAGCGGCGGGACGGCCAGGCTCGAGCGGGACAGGCCCCTCCGCATCAGTCGGTTGAGTCCATCGAGCAGGGGGGCGGCGGAACGGAAATTGCGGTCCAGCCACTGGCGGCTGTCGGCGCTCTCCCTGGCGCCCAGGTAGGTGCCCAGGTCACCACCCCGGAAACGGTAGATCGCCTGCTTGGGATCCCCCACCATCACAAGCAGATGCTCTCCGCCGCCGAAACAGCGGCGCAGGATGCGCCACTGGATCGGATCGGTGTCCTGGAACTCATCGATCAGGGCCACGTCGTAGCGCCGGCCCACCGCGCTGAGCATCGTGGTGCGCTCCTGCCCGGAAGGACCGGGATCGAGGGCCCGCAGCAGATCACCGAAGCCCATCCGTCCCATCCGCCGGCGCCGCCGTTCCAGTTCCGCCAGCCCCCAGTGGGAGAAATGGGCCAGGGTCAGCTCCCAGGGACCATCCACCAGGGCCGCCACGGCCTCCATCAGGGGCCGCTCGGGCAGGGAAGAGCCCTCCTCCCCCGCCCTCCTCGCCGCTCGGCTGAATGGCCCGGGGTGGAAGTAGTCGGGTAGCCAGCTGCTCTTCTCCTTCAGCACGGCGCCATAGGAGCCTGGGCTCGGCTGCCCCTGCAGCCAGTGCTGCAGGGCGACCGCCCGGTCCGTGCGGGGCCTGGCCGGATAGGTGGAGGCGGCGGGCGCTCCCAGGGCCTTCCAGTGGCTCGGCGCGTCCTTGAGGGCCTGGGCCAGGGCGGCGCCCCGTTCCTCCCAGTGCTCGCGGAATCGCTGCCAGCACCCTTCCCAGAACCGCTCCAGCTGGGGTGGCAGGGCGCGATCGGCGCTGACGCCCTCGATCAGAGGGGGGGGACGCAACGACGGATCCCCCGGCAGCACTCCGAGCAGATCCTGCAGCAGTTGCGGCGTGAGGCGCTGGCTCCGCAGCCCTTCGAACAGGTGAAGCGGCAAGGGCAGCAGGTGCTCCTGCCAATAGTCGTGAACGATCTGGCTGAGCAGGGTTCCGTCCTCCCGTTCCGGCTTCAGTTCGGGGGCCAGACCCGCTTCCAGGGCCTGCCGCATCAGCGTGCGGCGGCTGAATCCGTGGATGGTGGTGATGTCGGACGCATCAAGCTCCTCGAGGGCCAGCAGCAGGCGGGCATGCAGCAGCGGCCTCGCTCCGGTGTCCCAGCGCTCCAGCCACTCCCCCAGATCGGCATCCACCGATGGATCTCCAGGGGCGTTGAGGGCCGCCAGCGCCTGCTGAAGCCGCTGGGCGATGCGGTCCTTCAGTTCGGCTGCCGCCGCCTCGGTGAAGGTGACCACCAGCAGCCGCCGCAGGGAGATCTCCCGCTCCGAGACCAGGCGCAGAACCAGGTGCGCCAGGGCGAAGGTCTTACCGGTCCCGGCACTGGCCTCCAGCAGATGGATGCCGGCCCCCAGCGGCAGGTCGTTGGCCGCGAAGGGCCGGTCGCCGGTGGCCTCGGTCGGTGACCGGCTCATCCCTTCGCTCCGTGCTCCAGCAGCGGACGAGCCAGGGATATCGCCAGCTCCTGGAAGGGGCCGAAGCGCCCCGCCAGGAGATCCTCGAAGCCGGTATCGGCCCCGAAACAGAGGGCCAGATCGGGCTCGGTCCTCTCCCCTGGCCGGGATGGCTGGCCCTGCCAGCGCTCTGAAGCCCGGTTGACGCCGCTGCCGGGCGTCCTGTGTTCGGCCCTGGCATAGGCCCAGCCGGTCGAGGGCGGGACCGGCCAGCAGGAACGGCGGTGGGCCTCTCTCCAGGCCAGCAGCTGCTCCAGGTGCTCGATGGCCTCGTCCACCGGTGGCGGCTGGAGCCGCTCCTGGATCTGGAAGGTCTCCTTCTGGCGGGCAATCAGCACAGCCTCTGTAGGCTCCGCTCCGCTGCTCCGGGCCAGCAGCAGATCCAGCCAGAGCTCGAGGCGGTGGCAGGACCGGGCCTTGGCGGTCTGGAGCAGCACCAGCCGATCGGCCCGCCAGTGGAGATCGGCCTCCAGCGCCGTGCTCCGACCCGCCGGTCGCCAGCCGAGTCGCTCGCGCCGGGCTGGACCCAGCTCGGTGAGCGCCCGCTGGAGGGAGCTCCAGCGGCTCTGCAGCTCCCGGGTCTCGAGCTCTCCCGCCGCCTGGGCGGGCAGCAGTCCCTGGCCGCGGGTGATCGCCGGCCAGTCGGGTGCCCTGGCGTCTGGATCGTCGTCACCCCCGTGGCGCAGCTCCCGGCGCAGCAGGGCGGCACGGCGGCGTTCATCGAGCACGAGCGCCTCGAGATCCTCGATGGCCTCGTTCCATTCCTTTGGCCGCAGCTCCAGGGAGCGCAGCCACTCCCCCTGGGGGGCGACCAACCAGTCGCGCAGATCGACGTAAGGATCCGGGGGCGGTGGGGCAGGGTCCGTTGGAGCGGGCCGGGGTTGGCAGGCCAGAGGTCTGGGGGCTCCGGCGCCCGCGGCCCCCTGGCTGGCGCTGACTTCGAGACGGCGGCGGGCGTCCAGCAGACGCCGGTCACAGCTGGCAGGTGGTCGGTCGCCCTCGGGCAGGAAGTTCTGCCGATCCAATGGATTCACCGCGTGGTCGCGACGCAGGCCGGCGAACCCCGCCTCTCCGAGCTCCCCACGGAGCAGATCCAGCCACTGGCGCACCGGAGTGGCCTCCGGCAGCGGATCGCCGCGGCGCCCATCCCGGCTGGTCCAGCAGATCAGCAGGTGCTCGCGGGCCGAAAGAATCGCCTCGAGCAGGGCGTAGCGGTCCTGGTCGGCGGGATCGGGATCCCCCAGCTGACGATTGCTCTCCATCGGGTGGAAGCCGGGGCGGTGGCGATGGCGGGGGAACCGGCCGGCATCGAGCCCCATCAGCACGATCACCCGGTGGGGGATGGCCCGCATCGGCTCCAGGGCACTGATGGTGAGGGCGCCGCTGCGGTGTCCGAAACGGCCGCTCTCCGCCGAAAGCCGTTCCTCCAGAACGGCCGCCACCACGGGAGCGCCCAGGGGAAGCGGACAGGCCGCCGCGCTCGTCTGCCACTCGTGAATCGCCGCGCGGATCGCCTGCACCTCCCAGGCCAGGTCACCCCCCTCGCCCACCAACTGGTCCAGCAGGCCGGGCAGCCTCCGACTCCAGTGCGCAGCCGGATGGGCCTGCCCCAGCTCCTCCAGGGTCCGGCGCAGGGTCGTGAGCACCCGGATCCAGCGTCCCTGCCGCTCGATCGTGCCCGGGAGGGGATAGGGGGCACGGCCGGAGATGGCCAGACCCGGCCGATCGGGCAGCACCAGGCCGAGCAGCAGGCGATCGAGGGCCCAGTCCAGGCCATGGCAGTCGCGTCCCCCCCGCTCCTGGGCCCCCAGCCCCCAGCGGAAACCGCAGGACTGGAGGGCGGCGGTGAGGGCAGCTGGTTCGTCGGGCTCGAGCTGGAAGTGGGCCTGCAGGGGAGGGCAGGCCAGCAGGCGGTCGAGGGCGGAGGCCGTGAGCCGCTCTCCCCCGAGCCTCAGCAGTTGCAGCATCAGGCTGACGATTCCTGAGCCACCGTGCTGGCTGCGGTCGGTCAGACGCCAGGGCAGCTCCACCCCGGTGGCGGCCCGGTCACCGAAGACGGAGGCCAGCAGGGGGGCATAGCGCTCCACCTCCGGAGTCATCACCAGGATGTGACGGGGTTCCAGGCTCGGATCGGCGGCCAGCAGCTGCAGCAGCCGGTCGCGCACGATCTCCACCTGGCGCAGCCGACCTGGCGCGGCATGGAACTCCAGCGAGGAATCCCTGGGCCGTCGGATCCATGGTGACGGGGTGGAGGGGTCCGCCAGACGCTGCTGCACCTGCTCCAGCAGCGACGGGGGTCGACCTGCCAGGCTCGCGGCGGTCGCCGGCAACAGGAACAGGTCTCGCTCCGCGCTGCCCCCGAGCTGGCACACCCCGGTTCCTTCCAGCAGTTGCTGGAACTCCCCGCCGAGCCGACCGAAGCGGGCTTCGAGGGGAGGGGTCTCCAGGAGCCAGTCCAGCCCGAAGGGCTGCTCCAGGGCGATGGCATCACTGAGCTGCCTTCGGCGATCTCCGCAGCGTTGCCAGAGCTCGGCGCAGGGGGTCAGCAGATAGAGATCCACCGGAACCGCCGCTGACAGAGCCTGCAACAGTTGCACCTGGATCGGCGGAGCACTGCTGAGGCCGAACAGGCGCAGACCGGAGACCCCTTCTGGAGCCACCGCCTCCCCCTGCTGCAGTTGCTTGATCGCCTCCAGCATCCGCAGGCCGAAGGGTCGGACGCCGAGCCGCTGCCGCAGCCGGTTGAACAACAGGGGCTGCCAGAGCAGGGTCTCCGGGAGCGGTTGCCCCCGACCATCCTCGCGATGCCCGTCCCACCACCGTGCCGCCATGGCGGTGCGGTACAGGCTCAGATCGTCCAGGCAATCGGCGATGGCCCGCGCCAGTTGCCAGAGCGGCAGATCCAGGCTCCAACCGTGGCCACGCCCCACCAGCCAGCGTTCCAGAGGCTCCCCCTCGGGCTCCCGCACCAGATCGGGAAGCAGCTCCAGAACGGGCCAGACCAGGTCGGAGGCCCGCCAGGGATCCTCGCCGGCCGGCGCGTCTCCGACCAAGGGGTCCACGATTCGGCGCAGCTGCGCGCCTGGAAAGGGGAAGCGCAGATTGGCGACGATTCCCCCCAGCCCCAGGGCCAGCTGTTCACTCAACCAGCGGCTGGTGGGCCAGGTGTTGACCATCACCGCCACGGTCTCGAAGGGATCGGGAGGGTGGAGGCGCAACTGCTCGGCCAGCACCTGGGCCAGCAGTTCGGCCCGGTTGCTGCGAAAGACCGTCAGCAAGGCGACACGCTCGAGTCGGCGCCGACGAGTGTGTGGAGCCTCTTGGGGCGATCGGACAGGCGGCACAGCTCGATCGGGACCCCCGGCACGCTGCGCTGGGCACCGGTTTCGGGGCAGTAGGCGGTGAGACGGCCGCCGTAGCAGGCACCGGTGTCGACCATGACGATCCCGTTCGGATGCCGGCGCAGCTGGGGCACCGGCGTATGGCCGATCACCACCTCTCCGAACCGACCGTCATAGCCCTCCCAGAAGGGACGGCGGATCGAGAGGTCCGCCAACCATCGGGTCGGATCGAAGCCCGCGTGGGTCGCCACCCAGCCCTCACCCCAGTAGGTGACCGGAAGGCTGGCCAGGCGCCCCATCCAGAGACGGGACCGCCGGTCGCCCAGCTGGCGGTAAGTGTCGCATCGGTTGGGCGAGACCGCATCGAGCCGCTGGACCCCGGCCAGGCCTTCCAGCAGGCGCTGCTCGTGGTTGCCCCGCAACCAGACGGCCCGGGAGGAGCTCACCAGGCTCCAGGCCAGGTCCATGGCGGACTCGATCTGGGGACCCCGGTTGATCACATCCCCACAGAAGATGATCCGATCGGCCGCAGGCAGATCGTTGACCAATCGGAGCAGGGAGCTGGCACAGCCGTGGACATCCCCGATCACCCAGTGCCGGGGGGGCTGTGATGGGGAGGCCATGGGAGGCACGCACTGCGGCAAGTCTGACCTTTGAAGGGCCAGATTGTCAGCCCCACCCCGGAGGGACTGGTACGGTCCGCCTAGTACGGATGCGTACCATGGAACCAGCTACCCTGTCGGTCTCCCAGAGGGTGAGGGTCCTCGTCTCAGCCTTGAACGGGGCCAAGCGCACCAATGAGGCCCTGGCCCGCAGCAGTGACGGCGAGGCGATGATCGTCGTGCTGCTGGATGCGTCGCGGAAGCTTGGTCTGGGCCTCACCCGTGCCGATCTGCTCGCCACTCCCCCGATCCGCGACTGGATCTGGTGGAAGAACAAGGAAGCGCTGCTCACCATCGGGGACAACGTGCCCCGCTACCAGCAGGACGGTCGCCAGTCCCGGGCCGCCGGGGCCGATCCCGGAAGGACTCCCGGAGCCGAGACCCCTGCGGCGGAAACGGATGCCGGCCGGCGCCGCTTCTTTGGCCTGTTCTGATCTTCCGAATGTCTGCAGGAGATCCGGCCCGGGAGCCGGCGACCTGGGCAGGGTTTCCTGACACCATGGCGAGACCGACACATCAGCACATCCACACCTTGATCACCACCGATCTCCACTGGCAGGAGAACGGTGAGCTCCATCCCGACGACCTCGCCCGTCTGAGGGACCGACTGCTCGCCGACGCCGCACTCGATCACATCCAGCAGGAGGTGATCGATGGCTGGGTCTGCCGCAGGCAGGAGATTCCGGTCTGATCGGTCTCCCTGGACGGCCCCTGGCCGTCAGAGCGCCGAGGCGAGGGGATCGGCGATGGTGGTGCTGGGGGCCAGAAAGGATCCCTGGGCCACGAATTCGAGTCTCAGTTTGAGGAAATCGATGAAGGCCGCATCCGTGGAGATCACAGCGGCGGCCGGACGGGGCACCGTGGCGGCCAGGTCCGACAGTTCGGCAGCCTCGAGGAAGGCCGGACGACGCAGCAGCCAGAAGTCGATCGTCTTCCCCGTTTCGCCGTAGTGGCGCACCCGCTCCCTGAGCACTTCCTCAAGAGGTTCCTCCACGGTGAGGAACCTCTCACTGGCGGCGATGAAGTGATACGCAAGAGGATCTGAGGCGCTCATGGGCTGGTGCTGCCGAACAAGGGGTCCCGGCGGGGATTCTGAATCAGCGCCTTCATCTGCCGGACCGCCGCTTCCAGTCCCACCGCCAGGGCCCGCGCCACGATCGTGTGGCCGATGTTGAGCTCCTCCATGCCGTCGATCCCCGCCACCGCCTCCACGTTCTGATAGGTGAGGCCATGGCCGGCATTGACCCGGAGCCCGAGGGCCCGGGCCGTGGCCGTGCCCTCGATCAGCCTGGCCAGCTGAGCGGGCTGGTCGCTCCAGTGGGCCTCGGCGTAGGCCCCCGTATGCAGTTCCACCCAGCGGGCACCGCTGCCGCGGCAGGCCTCCAGCTGGGGTTGATCCGGATCGACGAAGAGGCTCACCGGGATGCCGGCCTCCTGCAGCCGCCCCACCAGCCCCCGCAGGCCGTCGAGCTGGCCGACCACGTTCAGCCCCCCCTCGGTGGTCACTTCCTGACGGTTCTCCGGCACCAGGGTCACCATGTCCGGGCCGATCCGCCGGGCGATGGCCTCCATCTCGGCAGTGGCGGCCATCTCGAGGTTGAGCCGGCTGCGGAGCGTGCCGCGCAGCAGTTCCACATCGCGATCCTGGATGTGTCGGCGGTCTTCGCGAAGGTGGACGGTGATCCCGTCCGCACCGCCCAGTTCCGCCAGCACCGCCAGGCTCACCGGAACGGGTTCCTGCGCCCGGCGCGCCTGCCGCACCTGGGCGATGTGATCAATGTTCACGCCAAGGCTGGCCATCGCCGCGACCGCTCCGCACTGCCGCGATCCTATGGAGCCCCCGAATTGGCCGCAGAGTCAACTGCCCGCCCCAGAAAACGAAAACGGGTGCCGACTCCTAGCTTGCCTGCAGCATTCCTTGCGGCGTCCGGTGTCGGCGGAGACAGGTGGTCCTCTGGTGACGGCAGCAGCGGACCCCTCCGCGCCGCCGGCTTCCGCACCGTTGAGGCGTG
This sequence comes from uncultured bacterium, assembly GCA_964352195.1. GTDB lineage: Bacteria > Cyanobacteriota > Cyanobacteriia > PCC-6307 > Cyanobiaceae > CAYGQY01. Next base: position 4,669 of record CAYGQY010000007.1, on the reverse strand, counting down.
AGCGGCGACTGTGCAACGGAATCAGCCCGGTGCTGGCACCGATCGCCATGACCGCCACCCAGGATCTGGCCATGCCGGCGTTCTTCCGGGGGTTTGACGTGCTCGGGGCCGACCATCTGCCCCACCGGGGAGCCGTTCTGCTGGCCCCCACCCACCGCGCCCGCTGGGATGCCCTGCTGCTCACCGGTGCCGCCGGCCGACGGGTGAGCGGTCGGGACTGCCGCTTCATGGTGACCGTCACCGAAATGAAGGGGATCCAGGGCTGGTTCCTGCACCGCCTCGGTTGCTTTCCGGTTGATCAGAGCCGTCCGGGTACCACCACCCTGCGCTACGCCGTGGATCTGCTGGCCGCGGGGCAGCAACTGGTGGTCTTTCCCGAGGGGCACATCCGGCGGGACGATGGCCCGATCCGGCTCCATCAGGGGCTCGCCAGGCTGGCGGTGCTGGCGGCCGGCCACGGGGTTTCCGTCCAGGTGGTGCCGGTGGGAATCGGGTACGGCCATGCCATCCCCCGCTGCCGCGACCGGTCGGCGCTTGCCTTCGCCCCACCGCTGCAGGTGGAGGGGCAGGGCCGCGCAGCCGTCAAGGGACTCAATGAACGGCTGGGGGCGGCGATGCAATCAGCTGAGGAAGCGGCCCGCCAGGCCGTGGGGCGTCCGTTCACCTCCCCCTAAAGTTCAGCGGCCCATCCGTGTTTCTGCCGTGCGCCGGCCCCACGTCGCCCTCGGGCTTGCCCTGGCGGCAACCCTGCTTCCCCTCAGCCCCGCCCTGCCGCTGCGGGCCCAGGACGAACCGCGCAAAGTGCTGGAGGGACCCGAAGGGGCGTTCAACCTCACGGCCGTCAAGGGTCTGCTCACCCGGGGCGACGCCGCCGTGGCCCGGGGTGATCTCGCCGCGGCCCGCAAGGATTACGACCTGGCCAGGGATGCCAGCCGCCGCCTGCTCGGGTTCTACCGCGATCTGAGCGGCTCCTTCCGTGGCCTCGACGCCCGCATCCCCAGGGACATGGACCAGAACGGTCGCGAAGCGCTCGAGCTGTTCGCCCAGGCCAATCTCCGCCTCGCTGCCCTGTTGCGACGCCAGAACGAGCCGGAAGTGGCCGTTCCTCTGCTGGTGGAGGTCGTCAAGGTGATGACTCCGGCCCGGGAGGAGGGACGCCGGGCCTACCAGACTCTGGTGGAACTCGGCTTCGCCACGATTCCCTACACGGCCGGAGGCCCCGACCCGGCCGCACCCAGGTGAGGCGGGAAGCTTCTAGATTCGCCCGATCAGGGGATCGGCCGCGATGGTGCAACCGGATCAGGTCAGAGCTGCCATCTGCGGCCGTCTTCCCGATGCCCGGGTGGAAGTCGAGGATCTGACCGGTGGCGGTGACCATCTCCAGGTCACCGTGGTCTCCCAGGCCTTTGCCGGCCTCTCCCGGGTCCGGCAGCACCAGTTGGTCTACGGAGCCCTACGCACTGAGCTGGCCAGCGAGGCCATTCATGCCCTCGCCCTGCAGACGTCCGCACCGGCCTGATCCGCGGCCAGCCTCCCCCCTCCCTGTTCACCCCTTCCACGTCCCCCCTGACCCGATCCATGGACAGTGCCGTTGAGCAACGCATCCGCTCCCTGCTGAAGACCAGCCCCGTGGTGGTGTTCATGAAGGGATCCAAGCTGATGCCCCAGTGCGGCTTCTCGAACAATGTGGTTCAGATCCTGAACTCCCTGGGCATTCCCTTCGAGACCTTTGACGTGCTCTCCGATCCCGAGATCCGTCAGGGGATCAAGGAATTCTCCGAGTGGCCCACCATTCCTCAGGTGTACGTCAACGGAGACTTCATCGGGGGCTCCGACATTCTCATCGAGATGTACAACACTGGCGAACTGCGCGAAACGATCACCGTGGCCCTCGCCTCCTGAGCTGGACCTGAACCCTGAATCCCCTCAGTTGCGGGACGATTCGAACAGGGTGGCCAGGTTGCCGTCCGGACCGATGAAGCTGGACGGGTCCAGGATCCAGCGATCGATCAGCTCCTCCAGCCGCCGCTGGGAGAGAGGATCGAGCACGGCGGTCCGTCGCAGGGCGTGCAGATAGCCGTCAGCGTACAGGCGCAGTTCCGAAGGGCTGTGATATCGGCTGGCCAGGTCCTGGCAGGCGTCACAGAGGGACTGGAAGTGACGGATGGCTTCGGGATTCTGCAGCGCAGTCATGGTGTGACAGTCGGTCAGAGCGGAGGCGGCATCGATGACTACCGGATTCCCTCTGCAACGGCAGCTAGCCTAGTTGGGCCGCAGGGACCGTGTGTGGAGCTTCCTCCAGAACCGAATGCTGATTTTCCCAGCCCGAAGAGTCCCGGTTCCGCGAGCGACCGGACTGTCAGCGGCATGGCGATGGAGACCCGTCAGGTCAGTTTGGCGTCCTTGAAGCGCGTTCTGGTGGTGGATCCCCATCCCACCCTGCGCACGGTGCTGGCCCAGCGCCTCCGCCAGGACGGCTACTTGGCGGCGGCCGTGGCCACGGCCGCCGAAGCCCTCGCCCTCTGTGAGGATCAGATGCCGGATCTGCTGGTCAGTGCCGAACTGCTGGAGGAGAGCTCCGCCCTGCGCCTGGCCGCCCACCTGCGTTGCCCGGTGCTGGTGCTCACCGCCCGCAGCGGCGCCGATCCGGTGGTGGCCCTCCTCGACGCCGGCGCCGACGATGTGCTGCGCAAACCCTTCGGCCTGGAGGAACTGGCGGCTCGCTGCCGCAGCCTGCTGCGTCGCAGCGGCAGCGGCCTGCAGGAACGGGTCTGCGTCGGTCCCCTGGAGGTCCATCTCCTGCTGCGCCAGGTCACCCTGCGCGATCAACCGGTGGAGTTGAGTCCACGGGAATTCGCCCTGCTCTGTGCCCTGCTGATGCCCCCCGGCATGGTGCGAAGCCGCCAGGAACTGCTGCGGATGGCCTGGCCACCGTTCAGCGGTGGGCCCCGCTCCGTGGACACCCAGGTGCTCACCCTGCGCCGCAAGCTGGAACTTGCTGGCCTCGGTGAGGGGGGCGGGATCGAGACGGTCCGTCAGCAGGGCTATCGCTTCAGCCTGGAAACGTTGCCCGAGGCGGCCGAGTCTTTGGTGGGCAGTGGCTCCGGCCTGCGTCAGGCCGCAGGCGCCGGCTGAGCGGCCACGGCCACGGTTGTGATCAGTTCGCCCAGCAGGATCAGGCCGGAGAGGATGGCCAGGGTCCAGTAGGTCCAGGGGGGTGTCAGGCGGCCGATTCCCGACAGGTCAAGGCCGCTGGAGCGCTGGACCAGCCCGAGGAACTCCGGCAATCGCTCCACCCGCTGGGGGAGCAGGAGATGGCGCCCATCCGCCGCCCGGAGATACACAACGGTTCCCCCCTGGCTGGTGCGAACGGCCATCAGACCAGTGACCTCTTTCCACTCCAGGCGCCAGCCCCGGCGCAGCAGCCAGGCGCACCAGCGGGGATGGCCCACGCAGATACCCTGCGCATCGAGGCTGACCCGCTCACTGAGCAGGGCGAGCACCAGCAGACCACCCAGGGGCAGCGCCAGGAGAAGCCACGTCCTCTGGTCCACCGGAGCGAGCAGCGGTAACGGCATCACCAGGGCCAGATAGAGCGTCAGCAGGGTGAGGCGGATCAGCGGCGCCACCGGATGAATCTGAACGTCCCCGTCGGTCTGGGCAGCGGCGGCGGCGGCCATCGATCAGGAGTTGCCGAACGTTTCAACTTCGCGGCCCCGCCAGAAGGCACCGAGGCGCATCAAGTCCCCATGGGCATCCTGGACACGGCGCAGGTAGTCCTCGGCTCCGAGGCTGTCCTTCTCCTCCCGCAGCCGGCTCAGCCGCAGCTGCAGCATCAGCCAGGGCTTGCTCAAGGCTCCGCTCTGCTCCAGATAGCGGGCCAGCTCGTCATGACGGGGGGTCGGAGCGCTGCCCATGGCGGTTTTAAGGTCTGCACTCAACGTTATGGGCGGAGGGCTTCCGGCGTGAGCGCCCCGCCTACTCCGGCAGGGCCCAGGGGTTCAGGCCCAGGTCGGCACCGACCCGATGGGCGCAGGCAAATCCGCTGAAGGCCACCGCATTGAGCCCTTGGCCGGGAAAGCAGGAATCGCCGACGCAGTAGAGCCCGGGCACCCCACTGCGATTGAAGGGCATCGTCAGCAGACCGGGTAACCGCCGGGCCGGGATGGGGCCATAGCTGCCCTGGTGGCGGCCGAGAAAGCGCCGGTGGCTGCGGGGAGTCCCGATCTCCTGATGGCTGACGGCCTTGGCCAGACCCGGCAGGATCCCCTCCAGTCGGCCGATCAGCCGTTCGGCGGCGCTCCGTTTCGCCTCCGCATAGGCCGTGGGCGCCAGTCCGGTCCAGGCCTCCATGGACGAGGGGGTGAAGGCATGCACGATGTGGTGCCCAGCCGGTGCCAGGGAAGGATCGAGCAGGGTGGGGATGGAGACGAATGCCGTACCCTGCTCGGTCTCCATCGCCTCCCAGTGCTCCAGCAGCAGATGGTGGCAGTGGGTTGCGGAGGGGATGACATCAGCCCTCACCCCCAGGTGCAGGGAGAGAAACGATGGTGAGGGCTTGTAGCGCCGGCGCCAGGTGCGTTCAGTGGCCGGAGTGTGGTCCTCCTCCACCAGCTGGCCGAAGGTGTCCCAGCGGGTCGCGTTGGAGATCACCCGGCGGGCGGTGATC